>NZ_JAMHKS010000070.1:0-241903 GCF_025566055.1 Leclercia tamurae | reverse complement strand
CCGTGGCATCCATACCGGCCTTTCCGGCAAGATAGTGACGTACGGCCGCAAGTTTTACAGCAGAAGAATGTTTCATAAACTGCACCCTCAGATGTCAGATCGTGTCCAACATTTTGGGTGCAGTTCACTTCGCCTTACCCGGCCTGGAAAAGCGGTACAGCACCTGTAGGCCCGGTAAGCGTAGCGCCACCGGGCAACAACAGCTTAAAAGTCTGCTTTCAGCACCACGCGGTAACGGGCTTTGCCGTCACGGACGTGCTGGATAGCGTCGTTGATTTTCGACATCGGATACATCTCGATGGTCGGTGCGACTTTGGTGCGGCCGGCAAACTTCATCAGTTTACGCAGCTCATAAGGTGTACCCGTCGCAGAACCCGACACGCTGCGATCGCCGCCAATCAGCGTGAACGCAGGAACCGGTAGTGGCTTCAGGACAGCACCCACGGTATGGAAATTACCGCCGTAGGCCAGCGCTTCAAAGTACGGCTGCCAGTCGAGATCGACGTTAACGGTGTTGATGATCAGATCAAACTGACCGGCCAGAGCTTTCAACAGTTCAGGATCGCGGCTGTTCACCACCTTGTCAGCACCCATCGCCAGCACTTCCTGCTCTTTCGCCGGGTTGGAGCTGAACGCCGTCACTTCGCATCCCATCGCATGCAGAAGCTTGATGGCAATATGGCCCAGGCCACCGATACCGATTACCCCCACGCGGCTGGTGGCGGTGATGTGGTGCATCAGCAGTGGTTTAAAGACCGTGATCCCGCCGCACAGCAGCGGACCGGCAGATTCGATATCCATCTGCTCAGGAAGAGGAATGACCCACTGCCAGTCGGCGCGCAGTTTGTCAGCGAAACCGCCGTTATTCAGAATGGTAGGGGTGGCGCCTTCCAGACAGTTAATCTGGTTGCCGCTGATACAGGCGTCGCAGTGACCACAGCTGCGTGCGGTCCAGCCGATGCCCACGCGTTGGCCAATCTTTAGCCCTTTTTCCTGCGCGGCACTGCCCAGGGCCACCACGCGGCCAATCACCTCGTGCCCGGCAATCAGCGGGTATTGCGAAAAACCCCATTCATTATCGATCATCGACAGATCGGAATGGCAGATCCCGCAGTAATCAACCTGGACTTCAACGTCTTCTGCTTTCAGCTCGCCCGCATCGTATTCGTACAGCTCAAGTTCTGCACCCGCCTGCGGTGCGGCGTAGCTTTTTATCTTCGACATGATATTACCCCCTGATGGTGTGGAACTGAGAGTGTAGAGCATTCAGTTTACAGCCGCTTAACAGAAGGGGGCAGGAAAGGAATTATAACGTTTTCAACATTCGCACTTCGCAATCAACATGCCCGGTACATCCCAGCGGCTGGTCGATATGCTCAAAGCCGAGATGTTCATACAGTCTGATGGCATCGGTCAGAAAGGCGGTGGTTTCAAGATAGCAGCGTTTAAAACCCTGCGCGCGGGCATGATCCAGCGCCTGTAACGCCAGTTTTTTCGCCAGGCCTTGTCCACGGACGACGGGCAGGAAATACATTTTTTGCAGTTCGCAGATGTCCGGCTCGCTGCAGGAGAGCGGCGCAACGCCACCGCCACCCACAACCTGGCCATTCTGCTCCACCACCCAATAGGCATGCCCCGGCTGGCTGTACACCGCGTACAGTTCATCGAGATTGGGATCCGCAACGGTATAACCTTTATCGGCCGTCAGGCCGTATTCGGCAGATACCCGGCGGATAACGCCGGCAATTGCCGGGTTATCCGTGGCGGTGATACGGCGCAGATGCGCCGTTACAGAGGCATTTACATGCATAGCTTCACTCATCACAGCGCGCTAATGACAGCCTGTTGCTCGATCAGCTTCGCTTTTGCATCCGCGAAACCAACCAGACGCTCACGCTCTTTAGCGATAACCGCTTCTGGTGCGCGGGCGACAAAGCCTTCGTTAGACAGTTTGCTTTCGATCTTACCGATTTCAACTTCAACTTTAGCCACTTCTTTCGCCAGACGCGCCAGCTCAGCCTCTTTGTCAACCAGGCCAGCCATCGGGATCAACAGCTCGGCACCGTCGATGATTTTGGTCACGGAGACCGGACCTTTATCATCTGCCGGCAGCACGGTGATGCTCTCCAGACGTGCCATGGTTTGCAGGAAGGTGTTGTTCTCCGTCACGCGACGAACCGCAGCCTCGCTGCAACCACGCAGCAGCAGTGCCAGTGGTTTACCCGGGGAGATGTTCATCTCTGCACGGATGTTACGCACGGCAACGATCGCCTGCTTCAGCCACTCGGTATCGGCAGCGGCAGCTTCATCAACCTGCGCAGCATCGAAGGCCGGGAACGGCTGCAGCATGATGGTATCGGCATTGATACCAGCAATCACCTTCACGCGCTGCCAGATGGTTTCGGTAATGAACGGGATGATCGGGTGCGCCAGGCGCAGTAGACCTTCCAGGACGGTAATCAGGGTGTTGCGCGTGCCGCGCAGCTCCGCTTCAGATCCGCCGTTCATCACCGGCTTGGTCAGCTCCAGGTACCAGTCACAGAACTGGTTCCAGGTGAACTCGTACAGGATGCCTGCCGCGATATCGAAGCGGTAGCTGTCCAGCGCCTCACGGAACGCTTTGGTGGTCTGGTTGAATTCCGCCAAGATCCAGCGGTCAGCCAGCGACAGAGTCATTTCGCCGCCGTTAAAGCCGCAGTCCTGATCTTCGGTGTTCATCAACACAAAGCGGCTGGCGTTCCACAGCTTGTTACAGAAGTTGCGGTAACCTTCCAGACGTTTCATGTCCCAGTTGATGTCGCGACCGGTTGAGGCCAGCGCCGCCAGGGTGAAACGCAGGGCGTCGGTGCCGTGTGGCTCGATGCCGTCCGGGAACTGCTTCTCGGTGCGCTTGCGGATCTTCTCAGCCAGCTGCGGCTGCATCATGTTGCCGGTACGTTTCTCCAGCAGATCTTCCAGCGAGATACCATCAACCATGTCCAGCGGGTCAATAACGTTACCCTTGGATTTGGACATCTTCTGGCCTTCGTCGTCACGGATCAGACCGGTCATGTAGACGGTATGGAACGGAACCTGCGGCTTACCGTCTTCATCTTTGATGAAGTGCATGGTCATCATGATCATGCGGGCGATCCAGAAGAAGATAATGTCGAAGCCGGAGACCATCACGCTGGTTGGGTGGAACTGACGCAGCGCATCGGTGTTCTCTGGCCAGCCGAGGGTGGAGAAGGTCCACAGCGCGGAGGAGAACCAGGTATCCAGCACATCTTCGTCCTGACGCAGGGCGACGTCAGCGCTCAGGTTGTTTTCCTGACGCACTTCCTCTTCGGTGCGGCCAACGTAGACATTGCCTTCGTTGTCGTACCATGCCGGAATACGGTGACCCCACCACAGCTGACGGGAGATACACCAGTCCTGAATATCGCGCATCCAGGAGAAGTACATGTTTTCGTACTGTTTTGGCACGAACTGGATGCTGCCATTCTCAACCGCTTCAACAGCCGGTTTTGCCAGCACGTCGGCACGCACGTACCACTGGTCGGTCAGCATCGGCTCGATCACCACGCCGCCGCGGTCGCCGTAAGGAACGGTCAGGTCGTGCGGTTTGATCTCTTCCAGCAGGCCCAGGGCGTCAACAGCGGCAACTACCGCTTTACGCGCGGCAAAACGCTCCAGATTCTGGAACTCAGCCGGGATATCGCTGGAATAGACGTCAGATTCTTCGCCTTTGGTGTCATACACTTCCGCGCTTTCGCGGATGTCGCCATCAAAGGTCAGGATATTGATCATCGGCAGGGCGTGACGACGACCCACTTCATAGTCGTTAAAGTCGTGTGCCGGGGTGATCTTCACGCAGCCAGTGCCTTTTTCCATGTCGGCGTGTTCATCGCCCACAATCGGAATACGGCGGTTTACCAGCGGCAGCACCACGAATTTACCGATCAAATCTTTGTAACGCGGATCTTCCGGGTTAACGGCCACGCCGGTATCGCCCAGCAGGGTTTCCGGACGGGTAGTGGCCACCACCAGGTAATCTTTACCGTCTGCGGTTTTCGCACCGTCGGCCAGCGGATAGCGGATATGCCACATGGAGCCTTTAGACTCGCGGTTTTCCACTTCCAGGTCAGAGATGGCGGTGCGCAGTTTTGGATCCCAGTTTACCAGGCGCTTGCCACGGTAGATCAGGTCTTCTTTATACAGACGGACGAACACTTCTTTAACGGCGTTGGACAGGCCTTCGTCCATGGTGAAGCGCTCGCGCTCCCAGTCCACGGAGTTACCGAGACGGCGCATCTGACGGGTAATGGTGCCACCGGATTCCGCTTTCCACTGCCAGATTTTGTCGATAAAGGCGTCGCGACCGTAGTCGTGGCGGGTTTTACCTTCTTCAGCGGCAATTTTACGTTCGACCACCATCTGGGTAGCAATACCCGCATGGTCGGTACCCGCCTGCCACAGGGTATTTTTGCCCTGCATGCGCTGGTAACGGATCATGGTATCCATGATGGTCTGCTGGAAGGCATGCCCCATATGCAAACTGCCGGTGACGTTCGGCGGCGGGATCATGATGCAGAAGGACTCTTTGCTTTCGTCGCCGTTAGGCTTGAAATAGCCCTGCTGTTCCCAGTGCTCGTAAAGCGGCTGTTCGATATCGCGTGGGTTGTATGTCTTTTCCATTATTTCCAGGTTGCCGTATTCAGGTTAAAACCAGCCAGGCGGTACGCTTTATAGCGTTCGCGCGCCAGTTGTTTCAAAGAATCTTCGTGAGGGACAAAGTCTACCACTTCTGTGAAAGCGGTGGCAAAATCTGCAAAGCCGGTACGCAGGCTGATTAAAATATCCCGCGGGCTGCTGTTGCGTTTTTGCGGCCAGGCGATCTCCACCGGCGCGCCACCGCGCGGTCCTTCCCCCGCGAGATTATGCGGAACAAAACTTTCCGGCGGGCGTGCCCACAGGGCTTCATCCAGACGGATGGCCTGCTGCTCATCTTCACAGGCAATCAGCACGCGTTTTCCACCGCGCCAACGTTCTGCGGCAATCTCACACACCAGCTGTTCGACGGCGCTTAAGCCATCCTGTTGTGTGTCATTGTCCAGAAGATAGAACGTTGCGTTTTTCATATATGGGGCTTCTTGTTGTGGATTTAAATGCAAAGCCGGGTGGCGCTACGCTTACCCGGCCTACAAACGGCACTATCCCGTAGGCCCGGTAAGCGTAGCGCCGCCGGGCATCAGACGGGAATTACTCTTCGCCGTTAAACCCGGCGCGGTTCAGCAGGAACTGCGACAGCAGGGCAACAGGGCGGCCGGTGGCGCCTTTGGCTTTACCGGAACGCCATGCGGTACCGGCGATGTCCAGGTGGGCCCAGTTGTATTTACGGGTAAAGCGCGCCAGGAAGCAGGCCGCGGTAATGGCACCGCCAGGACGCCCACCGATGTTGGCCATATCCGCAAAGTTGGACTCCAGCTGCTCCTGGTACTCATCAGCCATCGGCAGACGCCATGCGCGGTCGCCCGCCTGTTCGGAAGCACCGATCAGCTCATGGGCCAGCGGGTTGTGGTTCGACATCAGGCCGGTAATGTGGTGACCCAGCGCAATTACGCAGGCACCGGTCAGGGTAGCCACGTCGATTACCGCTTCTGGCTCGAAGCGTTCTACGTAAGTCAGCACGTCGCATAGCACCAGACGGCCTTCAGCGTCGGTGTTCAGCACTTCAACGGTCTGGCCGGACATGGTGGTGAGCACGTCGCCCGGACGATAGGCGCGGCCGCCCGGCATGTTTTCACAGCCTGCCAGCACGCCGATTACGTTAATAGGCAACTGGAGTTCCGCCACCATACGCATCACACCGTAGACCGCCGCCGCACCGCACATGTCGTACTTCATCTCATCCATGCCTTCGGCCGGTTTGATGGAGATACCGCCGGAGTCGAAGGTCAGGCCTTTACCGACCAGCACAATCGGACGCACGTCTTCAGATGGGTTGCCCTTGTACTCAATGACCGACATCAGGGATTCATTTTGTGAACCGTTGCCGACGGCCAGGTAGGAGTGCATCCCCAGCTCTTTCATCTGCTGCTCGCCAATCACGCGGGTGACGACATTTTTGCTGTAGGAGTCAGCCAGCTGGCGCGCCTGGGAGGCAAGATAACCGGCGTTACAGATGTTTGGCGGCATGTTGCCCAGATCTTTCGCGGCTTTGATACCAGCAGCGATCGCCAGACCATGCTGAATGGCGCGCTCGCCGCTGGTCAGCTCACGACGAGTCGGGACGTTAAAGACCATTTTACGCAGCGGACGACGAGGTTCGCTTTTAGTGGTTTTCAGCTGATCGAAGCTGTAGAGGGTTTCTTTTGCGGTCTCAACCGCCTGGCGCACTTTCCAGTAGGTGTTGCGGCCTTTGACGTGCAGTTCGGTCAGGAAGCACACGGCCTCCATTGAGCCAGTATCATTCAGTGTATTAATCGTTTTCTGAATAACCTGTTTGTACTGGCGCTCATCCAGCTCGCGCTCTTTGCCACAGCCAATCAGCAGGATGCGCTCGGACAGTACGTTCGGCACATGATGCAGCAGCAGCGTCTGACCCGGTTTGCCTTCCAGCTCGCCACGGCGCAGCAGGGCGCTGATGTAGCCGTCGCTGATTTTATCGAGTTGTTCTGCGATCGGAGAGAGTCTGCGGGGTTCAAACACGCCGACGACGATGCAGGCACTCCGCTGTTTCTCCGGGCTACCGCTTTTTACACTGAACTCCATGAACTACGCTCCTGAATCTTAAAGACAACAGCGGCAGCTACGGATAGAATTGAAACCTTTCGTAACTCATGCCCGCTGTTGCGGTGACTTCGTGTTAATCTTACGTTATTACGGTTTCGACACGTCATAGTAACTACTGAAGCGCGAATCCGCCGGGTGTTCTAATCTTAGCGATGATTTCGACGACTCAAGAGAATAAATGACGTTTAAGCCATGAAACAAGCGATTTTCCTGCAAAGAGACGGGTTTTTACGGGCGTATTTAATGTGATAATCATAAGATATCTGGTGCGGGAGACGCTCAAAAGCCAGCTGGCGATACTCTTCATCCTGCTTCTGATCTTTTTCTGTCAGAAACTGGTGAGGATCCTCGGCGCGGCGGTCGACGGTGAAATTCCCACAAATCTGGTGCTTTCTCTGCTCGGGTTAGGCGTGCCTGAAATGGCCCAGCTTATCCTGCCATTAAGCCTTTTCCTCGGACTGCTGATGACGCTCGGTAAACTCTATACCGAAAGTGAAATCACCGTCATGCACGCATGTGGTCTGAGCAAAGCGGTACTGATTAAAGCGGCAATGGTCCTGGCGCTGTTTACCGGCATCGTGGCCGCGGTAAACGTGATGTGGGCCGGGCCTGTCTCCTCCCGACATCAGGACGAAGTGCTGGCTGAAGCGAAAGCGAACCCCGGCATGGCCGCCCTGGCACAGGGGCAGTTCCAGCAGGCAACCGACGGTAACTCCGTGCTGTTTATTGAAAGCGTGGATGGCAGCCGCTTTAACGACGTCTTCCTCGCGCAAATCCGCCCCAAAGGTAATGCCCGTCCGTCCGTGGTGGTGGCCGATTCCGGTCAGCTCGCCCAGGATAAAAACGGCTCGCAGATCGTGACCCTGAACCAGGGCACTCGCTTCGAAGGCACGGCGATGCTGCGTGATTTCCGCATTACTGACTTCCAGAACTATCAGGCGATTATTGGTCATCAGACGGTGGCGCTGGATCCTACCGATACTGAGCAGATGAGCATGCGTACGCTTATCAACACCGATACCAATCGCGCCCGTGCGGAGCTGCACTGGCGACTGACGCTGGTATTCACCGTCTTTATGATGGCGTTGATGGTGGTGCCGCTCAGCGTGGTCAACCCACGTCAGGGCCGCGTGCTCTCCATGCTGCCCGCGATGCTGCTTTATCTGGTGTTCTTCCTGCTGCAGACCTCGATCAAATCGAATGGCGGTAAAGGAAAAATCGACCCGGTTATCTGGACCTGGGTGATTAACGGACTCTATCTGCTATTGGCGGTCATCCTCAACCTGTGGGATACCGTGCCGATGCGCCGTGTACGAGCCCGGTTTACGCGTAAAGGAGCGGTGTAATGCAGGCGTTTGGCGTTCTTGACCGCTATATCGGTAAAACCATTTTTACCACCATCATGATGACGTTATTCATGCTGGTGTCGCTCTCCGGCATCATCAAGTTTGTCGACCAGCTGAAAAAGGCCGGGCAGGGGAGCTATGATGCGTTGGGGGCGGGTATGTATACCCTGCTCAGTATTCCGAAAGACGTGCAGATCTTCTTCCCGATGGCGGCGCTGTTAGGCGCTCTGCTGGGGCTGGGGATGCTGGCGCAGCGCAGCGAGCTGGTGGTGATGCAGGCGTCGGGCTTTACCCGTATGCAGGTTGCGCTGTCGGTGATGAAAACCGCCATCCCACTGGTATTCCTGACCATGGCGATGGGTGAGTGGGTTGCACCACAGGGCGAGCAGATGGCGCGTAACTATCGCGCGCAGATGATGTATGGCGGCTCGCTGCTCTCGACCCAGCAGGGGCTATGGGCGAAAGACGGGAATAACTTTGTCTATATCGAACGCGTTACCGGCGAGAACACGCTCGGTGGCGTGAGCATCTACAGCTTTAACGATCAGCGTCGTCTGCAGGCGGTGCGTTATGCGACCTCTGCGACCTTCGATACGGATAAAAAGGTCTGGCGTTTGTCCCAGGTGGATGAGTCAAACCTGCAGGATCCAAAACAGATTACCGGTTCGCAGACGGTCACTGGCACCTGGAAAACCAACCTGACCCCCGACAAGCTCGGCGTGGTGGCGCTGGATCCGGATGCGCTGTCCATCAGCGGCCTGCACAACTACGTGAAATACCTGAAGTCGAGCGGCCAGGACGCCGGACGTTACCAGCTCAATATGTGGAGCAAGATCTTCCAGCCGCTCTCCGTGGCGGTGATGATGCTGATGGCGCTGTCGTTTATCTTCGGCCCGCTGCGTAGCGTTCCGATGGGGGTACGTGTCGTGACCGGTATTAGCTTCGGTTTCGTCTTCTACGTCCTCGATCAGATTTTTGGTCCGCTGACCTTGGTTTACGGTATCCCGCCAGTTATTGGCGCGCTGCTGCCAAGCGCCTCCTTCTTCCTGATCAGCCTCTGGATGCTGTTGAAGCGCTCCTGACCCCTGATACCTCACCTCCTCCTTTGGGAGGTGAGGTGCATCCTCTGTTCTACCCCTCACTTTTTTGCACAACCTTCAACGTCTTGCCTGGAATTTGAGTATTATTGTGCGATGACGTCGTGAAGAGATCCCCTATGAAGCAAATTCGGTTACTGGCGCAATACTATGTCGATCTGATGATGAAGCTCGGCCTGGTACGCTTCTCCCTGCTGCTGGCGCTGGCGCTGGTAGTGCTGGCGATTGTGGTGCAGATGGCCATTACCATGGTGCTGCACGGCCAGGTTGAGAGCATCGACCTCATTCGGTCTATTTTCTTCGGCCTGCTGATCACCCCCTGGGCGGTCTATTTCCTCTCGGTAGTGGTTGAGCAGCTGGAGGAATCCCGCCAGCGGCTGACCAGGGTAGTGGAAAAGCTGGAAGAGATGCGCGAACGCGATCTGAAGCTCAACGTGCAGCTGAAAGATAACATCGCTCAACTGAACCAGGAGATCTCAGATCGTGAGAAAGCCGAGGCCGAGCGCCAGACCACCCTGGAACAGCTGAAAATCGAAATGAAGGAGCGCGAGCAGACGCAGATCCAGCTTGAGCAGCAATCCTCATTCCTGCGCTCTTTTCTCGACGCCTCCCCGGATCTGGTCTTCTACCGCAATGAAGACAAAGAGTTTTCCGGCTGTAACCGGGCGATGGAGCTCCTGACCGGCAAAAGCGAAAAGCAGCTCGTCAGTCTGCGCCCCCAGGACGTCTACTCACCCGAGGCGGCCGCCAAAGTTATCGAAACCGACGAGAAGGTATTCCGTCATAACGTCTCCCTGACCTACGAGCAGTGGCTCGACTACCCGGACGGGCGCAAAGCCTGCTTCGAAATCCGCAAAGTGCCTTATTACGACCGCGTCGGGAAACGCCACGGGCTGATGGGCTTCGGGCGCGACATTACCGAGCGTAAGCGTTATCAGGATGCCCTGGAGCGCGCCAGCCGCGATAAAACCACCTTTATCTCCACCATCAGTCATGAGCTGCGTACCCCGCTCAACGGCATCGTGGGATTAAGCCGCATTCTGCTTGATACCGACCTGACGACCGAGCAGGAGAAATATCTGAAAACGATCCACGTTTCAGCGGTCACGCTCGGCAATATCTTCAACGATATTATCGATATGGATAAGATGGAGCGGCGCAAAGTCCAGCTGGATAACCAGCCGGTGGACTTCACCGGTTTCCTGGCCGATCTGGAAAACCTCTCCGGCCTGCAGGCGCAGCAGAAAGGGCTACGCTTTGTGATGGAGCCAACGCTGCCGCTGCCGCACAAGGTGGTGACTGACGGCACGCGCCTGCGCCAGATCCTCTGGAACTTGATCAGCAATGCGGTCAAGTTTACCCAGAGCGGTCAGGTGGCGGTTCGCGTGCGTTACGGCGAAGGCGAGATGCTGCACTTCGAGGTGGAAGATTCCGGGATCGGGATTCCGCAGGAGGAGCAGGACAAGATCTTCGCCATGTATTATCAGGTTAAAGATAGCCAGGGAGGCAAGCCCGCTACCGGCACCGGCATTGGCCTGGCGGTATCGCGTCGCCTGGCGAAGAGCATGGGGGGCGACATTACGGTGAGCAGCAACCCTGGACACGGCTCGGTGTTTAAACTGAGCGTTCGAGCCCCGGCCGTGGCGGAAGAGGTCGAAGATACCTTTGCCCATGACGATATGCCGCTGCCTGCTCTGCACGTGCTGCTGGTGGAAGATATTGAACTGAACGTGATTGTGGCGCGTTCGGTGCTGGAGAAACTCGGCAGCAGCGTCGATGTCGCCATGACCGGCAAGGCCGCACTGGAGATGTTTACCCCGGGGGAATACGATCTGGTGCTGCTGGATATTCAGCTGCCGGACATGACCGGGCTGGACATCTCCCGTGAACTGACCAGCCGTTACGCCAGCGATGAGCTGCCGCCGCTGGTGGCGTTGACCGCCAACGTGCTGAAAGATAAAAAAGAGTACCTTGATGCCGGGATGGACGATGTACTGAGCAAACCGCTGGCGGTACCTGCCTTAACCGCCATGATTAAGAAGTACTGGGACACCAGTGACGAAGAGGAGAGCACCATGACGACGGTAGATACGGAAAAAGCGCAGTCTTTGCTGGATATCGAGATGCTGGAACAGTACATCGATCTGGTGGGTCCAAAGTTGATCACTGACGGTGTAGCCATGTTCGAAAAAATGATGCCAGGCTATCTGAACGTGCTGGAGTCCAACCTGACGGCGCGGGATCAAAAAGGCATTGTTGAAGAGGGCCATAAGATCAAAGGTGCCGCCGGCTCTATTGGTTTGCGCCATCTGCAGCAGCTGGGTAAGCAGATCCAGTCCCCGGATTTACCGGCGTGGGAAGATAACGTGGGTGAATGGGTTGAAGAGATGAAGCAAGAGTGGCAGAACGATGTGGCTGTCCTGAAAGCCTGGGTGGAGGGCAGAAAAAAATGACCCCGGCTAAACCGGGGTGCGCGAATACTGCGCCAACACCAGGGAAATCTTGGCTGCGCCTTAATAGGTTATTTTTAGGATAATGGCGTAGCCGGAAAATTCAGGCCGCACGCAGTTAAGATAGCAAATCTTAAATACTTTGTTACATGAATCAGTTAAATGTGTGAAGCACACCGTTTTAATCAGAATTTTTAATGTGCAGGTAACGTTTTTCGAGAGGGATCGCAGGATGAAAAAGGTCGGCGTAGTACTGAGCGGGTGCGGTGTTTACGATGGTTCTGAAATACATGAAGCGGTTCTGACGCTGCTGGCGCTGGCGCGCAACGGTGCAGAAGCGGTCTGTTTCGCACCGGACAAAACTCAGTCCGATGTCATCAACCACCTTACCGGTGAACCGCTGGCGGAAAGCCGAAATGTCCTGATTGAGGCGGCGCGGATCGCCCGCGGGCAGATCCGTCCGCTCAGTGAGGCCCATGCTGCCGAACTGGATGCGCTGATCGTGCCGGGCGGTTTTGGTGCCGCAAAAAATCTCAGTGATTTTGCCCACCAGGGCAGCGCCTGCCGGGTGGATAGCGATTTAAAAACCCTGGCGCTGCAGATGCATGAGGCCGGTAAGCCGCTGGGCTTTATCTGTATCGCCCCGGCGATGCTGCCAGCTATCTTTGATATCCCGCTGCGTCTGACCATAGGTACCGACATTGATACCGCTGAGACCATCGAAGACATGGGCGGGGAGCATATCCCGTGTCCGGTAGACGATATCGTGGTCGACGAAGAGAACCGAATCGTGACCACCCCCGCGTATATGCTGGCGCAGAACATTGCCGAAGCTGCGACAGGTATTGAGAAGCTGATCACCCGCGTGCTGGTGCTGGCGGAATGAGATTGAAGCGTCCCCGATCCGGCTGGGTAAGACGGATCGTCATTCGCGTCCTGGTAGTGATGGCGGTCTTCTGGGGCGGTGGTATTGCCCTGTTCAGCTTCCTGCCGGTGCCGTTTTCCGCGGTGATGATTGAACGTCAGCTGGGGAGCTGGCTGCGAGGCGATTTCAGCTATATCGCCCATTCTGACTGGGTGAGTATGGATGAGATCTCGCCGTGGATGGGGCTGGCCGTTATTGCCGCCGAGGATCAGAAATTCCCGGATCACTGGGGGTTTGATGTTGGGGCAATAGAAAAAGCGTTAGCGCACAACGAGCGTAATGAGAGCCGCATTCGCGGCGCATCAACGCTTTCTCAGCAAACGGCGAAAAACCTGTTTTTGTGGGACGGACGCAGCTGGATGAGAAAAGGATTTGAAGCCGGACTGACGCTGGGAATCGAAACGGTGTGGAGTAAAAAACGCATCCTGACGGTGTACCTGAATATCGCGGAGTTTGGCGAGGGGGTATTTGGTGTCGAAGCTGCCGCTCAGCGCTATTTCCATAAACCCGCGAGCCGTCTGTCGGCATCTGAGGCCGCGCTGCTGGCCGCCGTGTTACCGAACCCCATCCGCTTTAAGGCCAGTGCGCCTTCAGGCTATGTACGCAACCGTCAGGCGTGGATCCTGCGCCAGATGCGGCAGTTGGGCGGGGAAGGATTTATGCAGGCCAATAAGCTGCATTAATCCTCATCAAAGCCGGCGTTGAACAGCGCAATGACTGCTGCCAGCGCCTCTTCTTCCTGCGGGCCGGTGGCTTCGATTTCGATCTGTCGGCCCTTGGCAGAGTCCAGCATCAGCAGGGCAATTACGCTGTTGGCTTCGGCTTCGGTGCCCTCGTCATTACGCAGCAGAACCTCCGCGTCAAACCCTTGCATCAGTTCAAATAACTTCATCGCCGGGCGTGCATGCATGCCCAGCTTATTGGTGATCTCAACGGTCTGCTTTACGGTCATGTTTTGCGTTTTTCCAGCGTACGATGACGGGACTGCACGTTTTTGCCGCGCGAGCGGAAATAGTCAGCCAGTTGCTCAGCAATGTAGACCGAACGGTGTTTGCCCCCGGTACAGCCAATCGCCACCGTCAGATAGCTGCGATTGTTTGTCTCCAGCATCGGCAACCAGAGTTCAAGGTAGCTGCGCGTCTGATAGATAAAGTTATGCACTTCCGTATGCCTGTCAAGGAACGCGGCGACGGGTTTATCCAGGCCGGTCATCGGACGCAGCTTTGGATCCCAGTGCGGGTTCGGCAGGAAACGCACGTCAAACACATAGTCTGCATCGATCGGGATACCGTGCTTAAAGCCGAAGGATTCAAACACCATCGTCAGCTCGCGCTCGCGTTTGCCCAGCAGGCGCGTACGCAGCATTTCCGCCAGTTCATGGACGGACATTTCAGAGGTATCAACGATCAGATCGGCGCGGGAGCGCAGCGGCTCCAGCAGATCGCTCTCCTGGTCAATGGCGCTTTCCAGCGACAGGTTTTTGCTGGAGAGCGGATGCAGACGACGGGTATCGCTGTAGCGACGGATCAGCGTATTGCGATCGGCATCAAGGAACAGTAGCTGAGGTGAAAACGCCTCCGGCAAACTGCTCATCGCCTGCTCAAAGATCTCCGGGGATTCCGGCATGTTACGCACGTCGATGCTGACCGCGGCGGAAATCTGCCGATCGGCCAGTGATTTCGCCAGCTCGGGCAGCAGCACTACCGGCAGGTTATCCACGCAGTAAAAGCCCATATCTTCCAGCGCTCGCAGGGCCACCGATTTTCCGGACCCTGAACGACCGCTGACGATCATCAGCACCATGTACCGTTTCTCCTCAGGACTACAGATGTTAACGCCATCACCCGATTACGCATCATCCTGATTGCCTTCCGTTTCCGTAATGATTTTATAAAGCTCCTCATCGCTCTGAGCCGCGCGCAAACGGCGACAGATGGTTTTATCCGCCAGGCGTTTGGCCACCAGCGAGAGGGTATGCAAATGTGTTTTGGTCTGATCCGCTGGCACCAGCAGGGCAAACAGCAAATCGACAGGCTGGTTATCAATAGCATCAAAGGCGATAGGTGTTTCCAGCTGAACAAACACCCCTACAGCACGCAGGGTATCCTCTTCAAGTTTGCCATGGGGAATGGCGATGCCGTTGCCGATGCCGGTACTGCCCATTTTTTCACGGGTCAGAATCGCTTCAAATACCACTTGTGGCGGCAGGCTCAGCTGTTTTGCGGCCAGTTCACTGATGATCTCCAGCGCACGTTTTTTGCTCTGGCAGTGGACGGCACTGCGGGTACATTCCTGATTAAGGACACTGCTCAGTTGTAGAGTTGAATCGTTATTCATCATAATTTCACCTAAGCGCTAACTGTACAAAGGGCCCGTTGTGTTTCACAACAGGCCAACCTGCACCCGTTAACTGCCCGGACAATTAGTGTTGTTTCAGTTTATCTTTATGTTTGTTTAGCTGTCGGGCGAGCTTGTCAATCAAGCCGTCGATAGCCGCGTACATGTCTTGTCCTTCCGCACTGGCATGGATTTCGCCTCCGTTGACATGCAGGGTCGCATCCGAGATATGAGTCACTTTTTCCACTTTTAACACAATGTAGACCTGATTGATCCTCTCGAAGTACTGCTCAAGCTTGGCGAATTTGGTATTCACAAATTCACGCAGGGCTTCAGTAATTTCGACGTTGTGTCCAGTGATGTTGAGCTGCATAGTGTCTTCCTTATCGGTTGTGTCAGACCAGTTGTTTACGCTGGTTTGACGGCGGAATGGATAAAGACTCTCGATACTTCGCAACAGTACGGCGTGCCACCATGATACCTTGATCGGACAGCATGGTGGTTAACTTACTGTCGCTCAGTGGTTTCGCGGGGTTTTCCGCGGCGATCAATTTTTTCACCAGCGCCCGAATGGCCGTCGACGAGGCTTCGCCGCCGCCTTCGGTACTGACGTGGCTGGAGAAAAAATACTTAAGCTCAAAAATACCGCGCGGACTGTGCAGATACTTCTGCGTCGTCACGCGGGAAATCGTCGATTCATGCATCTCGACGGCCTGGGCGATATCGGCCAGTACCATCGGCTTCATAAATTCTTCACCCTGCTCAAAAAACGCCTGCTGTTGTTCCACGATGCAGCGGCTGACGCGCAGCAGGGTGTCATTGCGGCTCTCGAGGCTCTTGATCAGCCAGCGCGCCTCCTGCAGATTACTGCGGATAAACTGATTATCCGAATCATTGCGCGAGCTGGTGCACATCGAGGCGTAGTGCTGATTGATTTGCAGGCGCGGGATGCTGTCGGAATTCAGTTCCACAACCCACTGGCCGTTATGCTTGCGCACCAGCACATCGGGAATAACGTACTCGGGCTCGCTGGTCTGGATGGACTGCCCCGGCCGTGGATCCAGCGACTGAATCAGATTAACCGCTTCTTTCAGGATCTCTTCTTTCAGTCGCGTTACGCGCATCAATGAGCGGAAGTCGTGGTTGGCCAGCAGATCCAGATGCTCGCTGACGATCAGGCGAGCCTCTTCCAGCCACGGCGTCTCTTTAACGAACTGCGAAAGCTGAATCAGCAGGCAGTCACGTAAATCGCGTGCTGCGACGCCGACCGGATCGAAACGCTGCACGCGCTTCAGAACCGCTTCGACCTCTTCAAGATCGATCTCATCATCACCGATGCTTTCCAGAATGTCGTCCAGCGACACGGTCAAATAGCCGGTCTCATCGACGGCATCGACAATGGAGGTAGCGATGGCGCGATCGGTATCGGAAAACGGCGTCAGCTCCACCTGCCACATCAGGTAATCCTGCAGCGACTGGGTGGTCTCGCCCTGATACACCGGTAATTCATCATCCTGGTAGTCTGCGCGCGTGCCGGATGGCGTGCCGGCGGTGTAGATCTCATCCCAGCTGGCATCCAGAGGAAGCTCGTCAGGCATCTCTTTTTGCTCCAGCGCATCAACGCTGTCGAGATTTTCGGTGTCCTGGGTTTGCTCTGTTTCTACCTCGTCGTGAAGATCGGTTTGCTCAAGCAGGGGATTGCTGTCCAGCGCTTGCTGGAGCTCCTGCTGGAGTTCTAGCGTCGACAGCTGCAACAGACGAATGGCCTGTTGGAGCTGCGGCGTCATTGCCAGCTGTTGGCTGAGCCTTAATTGCAAACCTTGCTTCATGTTCAGAGCATTTTTCTCCGTTTACGCGAGACTGAACTTCTACCCTATCAGAGTCTGAAGTCTTCCCCAAGATACACGCGCTTAACATGATCGTCTTCGAGGATCTGCTGCGGTGTGCCGTGGGCAATCAGATGGCCCTGGCTGACGATGTAAGCCCGCTCACAGACCGCCAGCGTCTCACGCACGTTATGGTCGGTGATAAGCACGCCCAGACCACTATCGCGCAGATGCTCAATAATTCGTTTGATATCAATAACCGAAATCGGGTCGACGCCCGCAAAAGGTTCATCAAGCAGAATAAATTTCGGGTTGGCTGCCAGCGCGCGGGCAATTTCCACACGGCGACGTTCACCACCGGAGAGCGCCTGGCCCATGTTGTCGCGCAGATGTTCGATATGGAACTCTTCCATCAGCTCGTTGGCACGATCCTGACGCTGCTCGGAGGTCAAATCATCACGGATCTGCAGCACCGCCATCAGGTTGTCGAAGACGCTCAGACGGCGAAAGATCGACGCTTCCTGTGGCAGGTAACCGATGCCGCGACGCGCACGTGCATGAAGCGGCAGCAGGCTGATGTCTTCGTCATCAATGATGATGTTACCCGCGTCGCGGGGCACAATGCCGACCACCATGTAAAAGGTAGTGGTTTTACCCGCACCGTTAGGACCCAACAGGCCGACAATTTCGCCGGAGTTGACGGTCAAACTGACATCTTCCACTACGCGACGGCCCTTGTAGGCTTTGGCGAGATTCTTTGCAGTTAATGTTGCCATAACGAATTAGTTACTCTTTTTCTGTGCCGGGGCCTGAGTGTTGTTTTTGTCCTGCAGCTGCGATGGAACCAGGACGGTGGTCACGCGTTTGCCTTTTTCACTGAAGGCCTGCATTTTTTGCTCTTTCACCAGATAGGTGATCTTGTCGCCCTTGATGTTGCTGTCGAGCTGCTCCAGGAACGCATTCCCGGTAAGCACCACAAAATCCTTCGCCAACTCGTAGTGCATCTGGGAGGCACGGCCTTTCACCGGCTTACCGTTGTCCTGCATCTGGTAGAAGGTGGCCGGGTTGCCGTAGCCATCGATAATCTCTTTACCGTCTTCCCCGCCAGGACGCGTCACCACCACCTTGTCGGCGTTGATTTTGATGGTGCCCTGGGTCACGACCACATTGCCGGTAAAGGTCACCACGTTGCCCTGCATATCGAGCGACTGCGTATCGGATTCGATATGAATCGGCTGCTCGGTATCACCCGTTACAGCAAGCGCGGGCAGGCTGACGGCCAGCAGCGCGCTGGCAATAACAAATTTAAGGCTGAGTTTGTTTGCTTGGAATTTCATAGGAGGTTCTAACCTTTTCAATCAGCTCTGCGTTCTTGCTGCGTAAGTTCCCGCGCATTCTCAGACCGCTGGAATTAAATGTGGTGCCGTATAACGTAACCAGATCCTGCGACGTGACATCCTGCGTCACAAGGTTAATCTGTGCGTTATCGGTTGTGATTTTGCGCAGCTGTGAGTCTGCGGTCAGCGCATTCACCTCAACATGACCATACAGATAAAGCATACGGTCATTCGTCAGTTTTGCCCGGTCTGATTTAATCGACCAGGTCGGCACTTTATTGGTATCAAACGTGGTCATCACCGGTTGGGTAAACCAGGAGACGCCCTGTTCGGAAAAATACTCAACATGCTGAGCGATAAGGCGATAATTCAAAGCCCCTTCCGGGCTGTACACCACGGTATCGCTATGATCGCTTTTGTATGTTGGATCGTTAGTATTGACCGCCGGCGCTTGTTCGTCGTCCTTGTCAGCGAGATTCACGCCAATCAGTACCAGTGCTACCAGCGAAAGCAGAATAATAACCCAACGTCTGGTTTTACTCATATCGATTGCCCTTTGGCCTCATCAAGCTTACCTTGCGCCAGCAGCAGCAGGTCGCAGACTTCTCTTACTGCGCCGCGGCCACCGTTGATACGGGTGACATAGTCAGCGCGCGGGATCAAAAGCGGATGTGCATCAGCCACGGCGACGCTCAAACCCACTTCTGCCATCACTGGCCAGTCAATCAGATCGTCTCCGACGTAGGCGACGTTTTCCGGGGCGATGGCCAGTTTACCAAGTAAGTCCCTGAAAGCGACCATCTTATCGGATTGTCCCTGATAGAGATGGGTAATGCCCAGCGTTTCGCAGCGATCTTCTACTAGTTTAGCCTTACGCCCGGTGATGATGGCAACTTCTATGCCAGACGTGAGCGCACAGCGAATGCCGTAACCATCACGGACGTTGAAGGCCTTCAGCTCTTCGCCATTGTTGCCCATATAAATCAGGCCGTCAGACAGCACGCCATCGACATCCAGAATCAGCAGGCGAATGTTTTCGGCCTGCGACATCATCTGCGCACTGACCGGGCCATAACAGGTTGCAAGGGATGCACCCGCATTAATCATTGTCTTATCCTTCATTACACTACGCCTGCGCGCAGCAGATCATGCATATGTACCACACCCAGCAACTGGTCGCCATCAGCAACCATGACGGAGGTGATATGGCGGGACTGCATCAGGTTTAATACTTCGACAGCAAGCAGGCCGGGACGCACCCGAATCCCCCCCGGGGTCATCACATCGGCGATACCCAGCTTACGAACATCTACACCCATATCGAACACGCGGCGCAGATCCCCATCGGTGAATATCCCGTCAATTTTCATCTGATTATCGCAGATGACGGTCATGCCGAGGTTTTTACGGGTGATCTCCAGCAGCGCATCGCGCAGGGAGGCCTCTTTACTGACGCGTGGAATTTCATCCCCGGTATGCATGATGTCATTCACCCGCAGCAGCAATTTACGTCCCAGCGCACCCCCCGGATGGGAGAGGGCGAAATCTTCGGCGGTAAAGCCGCGGGCTTCGAGCAGGGCGACAGCCAGTGCATCCCCCATTACCAGCGCAGCGGTGGTGCTGGAGGTCGGTGCCAGTCCCAGCGGGCAGGCCTCTTTTGGCACTTTGACGCACAGATGGATATCTGCGGCGCGCGCCATGCTGCTCTCAGGGCGGCTGGTGATACAGATAAGGGGAACGTGGAGCCGCTTCAGCACCGGGATCAGGGCCAGGATCTCATTCGATTCACCCGAGTTGGATAACGCGATGACGATATCCTGCGCTGAGACCATGCCGAGATCACCGTGCGCCGCTTCACCGGGATGAACGAAAAAGGCGGTGGTGCCGGTACTGGCGAAGGTAGCCGCCATTTTACGACCAATGTGCCCGGATTTGCCCATTCCCATCACCACGACTTTGCCGGTGCAGTGGAAAATTTTCTCACACGCGAGGCTAAAATCCTGATTAATGTATTGATCTAACTGCGCCAGACCTTCACGTTCTATCTCCAGAACTTCTTTTCCTGCTTTCTGAAAGTCAAAACCCGGCTGCAATTCTATTTGCGACATAATGCGTTTCCGTTTACCCAGAGAGAAGAGGCGAGAGCCAGTACAGCATCGCCATCCATACGATAAATCCCACCGTCAGCAGCGCGCCAGCGCCCTGACCAATCTGCCTTTTACGCCGCCAGCAGAGCAGGGCGAAGATAGCGCTGACTAACACCATCACCCCGTAATCCCGGCTGAACGCCAGCGGATTAAACGCGCCGGGAGCAATCAGGGCCGGCAGACCCAGCACAATGGCAATATTGAAAATATTGGAACCGATGATATTACCAATCGCTATGTCATCTTCGCCTTTACGCGCGCCGGCAATCGCCGTGGCCAGCTCGGGGAGACTGGTGCCAATGGCAATCACCGTCAGGCCGATGGTTAATTCGCTCATGGCGAAGTAGTTGGCCAGCACCGTCGCATTATCAACGATCATCTGCGTCGCCATCGGCATGATGATTAGCGCCACTCCCAGCCAGAGCAGCGCAACGGGCAAATTTCCCTCACGCGGCAGCTCTGCAACCTGCTCAAGGGTCAGGGTGTCATTGCCCTGCTTTTCTGCCGCCCGGGCCAGCTTAACAATATAAAACAGCCAGATGACCGCCAGTGCCAGCAGGAAAATGCCATCGCTGAGGGTTAACTGCCCGTCATATAACACATAACCGGCCAGCAGACTGACAATTAACATTAGCGGTAATTCGCGTCGCAGAACATCAGAATGCACGCGAAATGGATGGAGCAGTGCGGCAAGTCCCAGGATGAGCAAGATGTTGACGATGTTGGAGCCAATAGCTGTTCCCACGGCGAGATCAACCTGATCGTGCAGCGAGGCGGCGACAGAGACGATAATCTCCGGCAGGGAGGTACCCACGCTGACCACCGTCATCCCAATAATCAAGGGGGGAATACCCAATAAACGACACAGTATTGATGCGGAGAACACCAGACGGTCGGCACTGTAGACCACCAAAAGTAAACCAATTATTAACAGTGCCGTTGCAAGAAGCATCAAAAGTCCTTTCTTCAGGTATACTCGCCGGTCCACCGAGAAAAAATCTCTGCCGCTGCATACTGTCTGTAGACGTAACGTATTCCTAATTTTGACTTTATGCGTTGTAAAAGTAAAACAAATGCCAGCTTTCGCTTACCTGCACAGGTAATATTCTGTAAAAATGTTGGGTTTGCGGCGAAATCAGGCATCAAGCTGATCCTGAACCGGCAATAGAAAGGAAATGTACATGAGCCTGAATGGGGCGAATATAGTCGATGTCCGTGGCGTCAGCTTCACGCGCAGCAGCCGGGTCATTTTTGACAACATCTCTCTCACCGTGCCTCGCGGTAAAATCACCGCCATCATGGGCCCGTCCGGCATTGGTAAAACGACGTTATTGCGCCTGATTGGTGGGCAGATCCCGCCGAGCCAGGGCGAGATCCTCTTTGACGGCGAAAATATCCCGGCGATGTCCCGCTCGCGCCTCTATACCGTACGTAAACGCATGAGCATGCTTTTTCAGTCCGGGGCGCTTTTTACTGACATGAACGTCTTCGATAATGTCGCTTATCCGCTGCGGGAGCATACGCGTCTGCCGCCGGAACTGTTGAAAAGCACCGTGATGATGAAGCTCGAGGCCGTTGGCCTGCGTGGCGCAGCCAAACTGATGCCTTCCGAACTCTCTGGCGGGATGGCCCGTCGCGCGGCCCTGGCGCGCGCGATCGCGCTGGAACCCGATCTGATCATGTTCGATGAGCCGTTCGTCGGCCAGGATCCCATCACCATGGGCGTGCTGGTCAAACTGATCTCTGAACTGAACAGCGCATTAGGTGTGACCTGTATTGTGGTCACCCACGACGTACCTGAAGTGCTGAGCATTGCCGACTACGCCTATATCGTGGCGGATAAAAAAATTGTGGCGCACGGTAGCGCACAAGCATTACAGAGTAACTGCGATGCCCGCGTCCGTCAGTTCCTCGACGGTATTGCCGATGGCCCCGTGCCGTTCCGTTATCCGGCGGGCGATTATCATCAAGATTTATTGGGAATAGGGAGTTAAGCCACTCATGCTGTTAAATGCGTTGGCCGCTCTTGGACACCGTGGCATAAAAACCATCAGGACGTTCGGGCGTGCCGGGTTGATGTTATTCAATGCGCTGGTCGGGAAACCGGAATTCCGCAAACATGCCCCTCTGCTGGTTCGCCAGCTGTACAATGTCGGCGTGCTGTCGATGCTCATTATCATCGTTTCCGGGGTCTTCATCGGGATGGTGCTGGGGCTGCAGGGGTATCTGGTCCTCACCACCTACAGTGCGGAAACCAGCCTCGGTATGCTGGTGGCGCTCTCCCTGCTGCGTGAGCTGGGGCCGGTGGTTGCTGCCCTGCTGTTCGCCGGGCGTGCCGGGTCGGCGCTGACGGCAGAAATTGGCCTGATGCGTGCCACCGAGCAGCTCTCCAGTATGGAGATGATGGCCGTGGATCCGCTGCGTCGGGTGATCGCGCCGCGCTTCTGGGCGGGCATGATCTCCTTGCCGTTGCTGACTATCCTGTTTGTTGCGGTGGGGATCTGGGGCGGATCGATGGTTGGCGTGCAGTGGAAAGGCATCGATGCCGGTTTCTTCTGGTCGGCGATGCAGAGCGCCGTTGACTGGCGTCTGGATCTGGTTAACTGCCTGATTAAAAGCGCGGTATTTGCCATAACGATCACCTGGATTGCGTTGTTCAATGGCTACGATGCCATCCCGACGTCTGCCGGTATCAGCCGGGCAACCACCCGCACTGTTGTGCATTCGTCGCTGGCCATACTGGCTCTGGATTTTGTGCTCACCGCACTGATGTTTGGGAAATGAGTTCATGCAAACGAAAAAAGTAGAAATTTGGGTAGGCGTATTTGTTTTGCTGGCACTGCTGGCCGCACTGTTTTTAAGCTTCAAAGTGGCAGATGTCACGACGATCCGTACCGAGCCGACATACCGTATTTATGCCACCTTCGATAATATCGGTGGCCTGAAAAGCCGTTCTCCGGTGCGTATTGGCGGGGTCGTGGTCGGGCGCGTGGCCGACATCACTCTCGACGAGAAAACCTATCTGCCGCGCGTTGCGCTGGATATTGAAGAGCGCTACAACCACATCCCGGATACCAGCTCCCTGTCTATCCGTACCTCCGGTCTGTTAGGTGAACAATACCTGGCGCTGAACATCGGTTTTGAAGATCCCGAACTGGGAACGACTATCCTTAAAGACGGTGGCGTGATTCAGGATACGAAGTCAGCCATGGTGCTGGAAGATATGATTGGTCAGTTCCTTTACAACAGCAACAGTAAAGGGGGTGACGAGAATCAAGCTGCTCAGACACCTGCGCAGAGTGACATTACGCCGCCTGTTGGCACGACGAATTCATCTCAGGAGAAGTAATTCATGATTAAACGACTGTTAATGGTTGCCATGCTGATGATTGCCCCTTTGACTGCCGCTAACGCAGCCGATCAGAGCAATCCCTATCAACAGATGAATGAGGCGGCTAAGAAAACCTTCGATCGCCTTAAAAATGAGCAGCCGAAAATTCGGTCCAATCCCGATTATCTGCGCGATGTGGTTGATCAGGAGCTGCTGCCGTATGTGCAGGTAAAATATGCCGGGGCCCTGGTGCTGGGTCGTTACTACAAAGACGCAACGCCAGCCCAGCGTGATGCCTATTTTGCTGCGTTCCGTGAGTACCTGAAGCAGGCTTACGGTCAGGCGCTGGCGATGTACCACGGTCAGACCTATCAGATTGCGCCGGAACAGCCGCTGGGTTCTGCCACCATCCTGCCTATCCGCGTGACCATCGTCGATCCGAACGGTCGTCCGCCAGTGCGTCTGGACTTCCAGTGGCGTAAGAACAGCCAGAACGGTAACTGGCAGGCATACGACATGATTGCCGAAGGCGTCAGCATGATTACCACCAAGCAGAATGAATGGAGTGACCTGCTGCGCACCAAGGGCATTGATGGCCTGACTGCCCAGCTGAACAGCATCTCGCGTCAGAAAATCACTCTGGATGAGAAGAAATAATGACGTCGCAGCTCAGCTGGACCCGTGAGGGCGAGACGCTGTTACTCACTGGCGAGCTGGATCAGGATTATCTGAATCCTCTGTGGGATGCGCGTCATGAAGCCATGCAGGGAATCTCCTGTATCGACCTTGGCGGCATTTCTCGCGTGGATACGGCGGGCGTCGCGCTGCTGGTTCATCTGGTGGCAGCAGGCAAAGGGCAGGGCAGGCAGGTGACGCTGGCGGGTGCCAGCGACAACGTTATCACCCTGGCTCAGCTCTATAATTTGCCGGAAGACGTATTGCCTCGCTAATTTTTTCAGTACGTTACTATCAAAAGCCCCGACTGTTTCATCGTCGGGGCTTTTTGCTTGTTTAAGACCGCGCCACTTTGCTCTAAGATGTTGGGCTTGTTTTCACACCAGATGATAGAGATCCCATGGAAAATCATGAAATCCAGACCGTGCTGATGAACGCACTAGCCCTCCAGGAAGCCCACGTCTCCGGTGACGGCAGCCACTTTCAGGTTATTGCTGTGGGAGAGATCTTTGACGGCATGAGCCGCGTGAAAAAACAGCAGGCTGTTTATGCGCCGCTGATGGAATATATCGCGGATAATCGCATCCATGCCCTGTCGATCAAGGCGTTCACCCCGACTGAGTGGGCACGCGATCGCAAACTGAACGGTTTTTGAGCTGAGGGTGAGTTGCCCGCAGCACGGTTGAATTCATACAGAGAGTAATCACATGGACAAATTTCGTGTTCAGGGACCTACGCGTCTCCAGGGCGAAGTCACAATTTCCGGCGCCAAAAACGCCGCGCTGCCGATCCTCTTCGCCGCACTGCTTGCAGAAGAGCCGGTAGAGATCCAGAACGTCCCGAAACTGAAAGACATTGATACCACCATGAAGCTGCTCGGCCAGCTGGGTACCAAGGTTGAACGTAACGGCTCCGTGTGGATCGACGCCAGCAATGTGAACAACTTCTCCGCGCCGTACGACCTGGTGAAAACCATGCGCGCCTCTATCTGGGCGCTGGGTCCGCTGGTGGCCCGTTTTGGTCAGGGTCAGGTTTCTCTGCCGGGCGGCTGCGCGATTGGCGCGCGTCCGGTCGATCTGCATATTTTCGGCCTCGAGAAGCTGGGCGCCGAAATTAAGCTGGAAGAGGGTTACGTCAAAGCCTCCGTTAATGGCCGCCTGCAGGGCGCGCATATCGTGATGGATAAGGTGAGCGTTGGCGCAACCGTCACCATCATGTCTGCGGCAACGCTGGCTGAAGGTACCACCATCATCGAGAACGCCGCGCGTGAGCCAGAGATTGTGGACACCGCGAACTTCCTGAATACGCTGGGGGCGAAGATCACCGGTCAGGGTACCGACCGTATCACCATTGAAGGCGTTGAGCGCCTGGGCGGCGGTGTGTATCGCGTCCTGCCTGACCGTATTGAAACCGGGACCTTCCTGGTTGCGGCGGCCATCTCCGGCGGTAAGATCGTTTGTCGTAACGCACAGCCTGATACGCTGGATGCGGTACTGGCTAAGCTGCGTGATGCCGGTGCGGACATCGAAATCGGTGAAGACTGGATCAGCCTGGATATGCACGGTAAGCGTCCTAAGGCCGTGAACGTGCGTACTGCTCCGCATCCTGCGTTCCCGACCGATATGCAGGCGCAGTTCACTTTGTTGAACCTGGTGGCAGAAGGGACTGGCTTCATTACCGAAACCATCTTCGAAAACCGCTTTATGCACGTACCGGAACTGATCCGTATGGGCGGACATGCTGAGATCGAAAGCAATACCGTGATCTGTCATGGCGTGGAAAAACTGTCCGGGGCGCAGGTGATGGCGACGGATCTGCGTGCGTCTGCGAGCCTGGTGCTGGCGGGCTGTATTGCGGAAGGTACAACGCTGGTGGACCGTATTTATCACATCGATCGCGGCTATGAGCGCATCGAAGATAAACTGCGTGCCCTGGGTGCTAATATTGAGCGTGTGAAAGGCGAGTAATCGTTAAGGCAGCCCCCTGCCATATTGACCGGGGGGGTGCTGGTCCTGCTCAGGGGAGCGTCATTGTTGGCGCTCTTTTTGTTTTCTGCTCTGGCGCATCATACGCGTTCTGTCGACAAACTCGTGGGTTAGCGGGTCATGATAGCGTGATGGCCAAATGACCCAGGGGTCGGTACCTAATGCCGTTGCAATGATCAGTTCTCCCTTCGGCCAGGGGCGCGTCAGCGCGTTTGCCAGGGTGGATGAACTGAGGCCATTACGACGGGATTCTGCCGCCAGTGATGTTCCCTTTTTACGCAGCGCGGCAATAATATCGGCCGAGTGCCAGTCGATAAATTTCTTATCCATTCAGCGGTCCCTATGTTCTGGTACGTTCACGTCATTTCAATTAAATGACATATTTACTATACCTTCTTCGAACAGCGGTTCTAAAAAGTTCGCGTTACTGGAAGCAACATTCAGATTTTGCCAGGGCTTTAATCATGCGGCCTGTAAGCGGATTCTTTAACAACGTTATGGATATTATTGGGAACTTATCGGAACTCTCTTTTCATGAAAAAGAGAGTTCCTGGAACTGCTTATCGATCGCGTTGGACAGCAATATGGGCGAGACCGATCAGGGCATCACGCCATGGACTGTCAGGGATGACCTGAAGTGCGATGATGGCTTTATCCGCTTCTTCCTCGGCACGCTGACGCGTCCATTCCAGTGAACCACAGGTTGCCATTGCTTCCAGTACAGGTTCCAGAAGGTGTCGGCCGTTTCCTTGTTCAATGGCTTCGCGGATCAGGTTTGCCTGTTCAGGGGTGCCGTTACGCATGGCATGCAGCAGCGGGAGCGTCGGTTTGCCCTCATTGAGGTCGTCCCCGACGTTTTTGCCCAGCGTCTCGCCATCGGCGCTGTAATCGAGCAGATCGTCGATCAGCTGGAAGGCGGTGCCAAGATAGCGCCCGTAATCCTGCAGGCCACGTTCCTGCTCCTCGCTACAGCCAGCCAGAATACCGGAGCACTGGGCCGCCGCCTCAAACAGACGTGCGGTTTTGCTGTAGATCACCCGCATGTAGTTCTCTTCGGTGATATCCGGGTCGTTGACGTTCATAAGCTGCAGAACTTCGCCTTCCGCGATCACGTTCACCGCTTTGGACATCACTTCCAGCACCTTCAGCGAGCCGAGGCTGGTCATCATCTGGAAGGCGCGCGTATAGATAAAATCACCGACCAGCACGCTGGCAGCATTGCCAAATGCCGCGTTGGCGGTGGCTTTGCCACGACGCATGTCGGACTCATCGACAACGTCATCATGCAGCAACGTAGCGGTATGAATAAATTCGATCAGCGCCGCAATAGTGACGTGCGCATTCCCCTGATAGCCTACCGCGCGAGCGGCCAGCACAGCGATCATTGGACGGATGCGTTTGCCCCCACCGCTGACGATGTAGTAACCCAACTGATTGATTAGGGAAACGTCAGAGTCGAGCTGTTCCAGGATCGCTGCATTTACACCCGCCATATCTTGCGCGGTTAACTCATTGATTTTTTCTAAATTCATCGCAAAAGCCGGGCTTGTAGTCCTGTTTTCCACATTTCAAATGGGCTAACGTAGGGTTCGGTTTATCAATAGTAGCGCTGATTGTACTGAAAAAACGCCTCAGATAAACGTTACCGTACGTGTTGTGTTTTTTTTCTTCATGTATTGACGGTAGCACTTGTCAACGGCTCACGTTTTGCGTAATATTCGCGCCCTATTGTGAATATTTATAGCGCACTCTGAATCACACGAGGATGTGCGCGGAAGCGGAGTTTATATGTACGCGGTTTTCCAAAGTGGTGGTAAACAACACCGAGTAAGCGAAGGTCAGACCGTTCGCCTGGAAAAGCTGGACATCGCAACTGGCGAAGCTGTTGAGTTCGCTGAAGTTCTGATGATCGCAAACGGTGAAGAAGTCAAAATCGGCGTTCCTTTCGTTGATGGCGGCGTTATCAAAGCTGAAGTTGTTGCTCATGGTCGTGGCGAGAAAATTAAGATCGTTAAGTTTCGTCGTCGTAAACACTACCGTAAGCAGCAGGGCCACCGTCAGTGGTTCACTGATGTGAAAATTACTGGCATCAGCGCCTAAGACCTGAGGAGAGATTTAAATGGCACATAAAAAGGCTGGCGGCTCCACACGTAACGGTCGCGATTCAGAAGCTAAACGCCTTGGCGTTAAGCGTTTCGGTGGCGAAACTGTTCTGGCGGGTAGCATCATCGTTCGTCAGCGTGGCACTAAGTTCCACGCGGGTAACAACGTAGGTTGCGGTCGTGACCACACTCTGTTTGCTAAAGCAGACGGTAAAGTGAAATTTGAAGTTAAAGGCCCGAACAACCGTAAATACATCAGCATTGTTGCTGAGTAAGGTTTTCTCGGTCCGGTAACGGATTAAAGCCCCGCAACGTGTTGCGGGGCTTTTTACATTGGAAACCCGGTAATTTTTTCTGTAGGGAAAACGGGCATGAAGCAGCAAGCCGGCATTGGTATTCTCCTGGCACTCATCACCGCGATGTGCTGGGGCGCATTGCCCATTGCAATGAAGCAGGTTCTTGAAGTGATGGAACCACCAACGGTGGTGTTTTATCGCTTCCTGATGGCCGGTGTTGGTCTGGGGACTATCCTGGCAATCAAGGGTAAGCTTCCGCCGATGCGCATTTTTCGCAAGCCACGCTGGATTATTGTACTGGCGATTGCGACAGGTGGTCTGTTTGGCAACTTCATCTTGTTCAGTTCTTCCCTGCAGTATCTTAGCCCTACCGCCTCGCAAGTTATCGGTCAGCTGTCGCCGGTTGGCATGATGATCGCCAGTGTCGTTATCCTCAAAGAGAAGATGCGCGGCACGCAGGTGATTGGGGCAATGATGCTACTTTGCGGTCTGGTGTTGTTCTTCAATACCAGTCTGATAGAGATCTTTACCCGCCTGACGGATTACACCTGGGGTGTGATCTTCGGCGTGAGTGCGGCGGCGGTATGGGTAAGTTATGGCGTCGCGCAAAAGGTGTTATTGCGTCGTCTGGCGTCACAGCAGATCCTGTTTTTGCTGTACACTTTATGTACAATCGCACTGTTGCCGCTGGCGAAGCCGGGAGTCATTACCCAGTTAAGCGACTGGCAACTGGCGTGTCTGATCTTTTGTGGTCTGAACACGTTAGTCGGTTATGGCGCGCTGGCGGAAGCGATGGCGCGCTGGCAGGCGGCACAGGTGAGCGCACTGATTACGCTTACCCCGCTATTTACGCTGTTATTTTCAGATTTATTATCAATGGCCTGGCCCGATTTCTTCGTCAAACCGATGTTAAACCTGTTGGCTTATATCGGTGCGTTTGTCGTGGTTGCGGGCGCGATGTATTCCGCCATTGGTCATCGTCTTTGGGGACGTTGGCGCAAAAGTGAAGCGGTTGTAGTTGTCCCCCGCTCAGGCGAATGATTTACGGAGAGTAAAATGAAGTTTGTTGATGAAGCAACGATCCTGGTCGTGGCAGGTGATGGCGGTAATGGTTGCGTAAGCTTCCGCCGTGAAAAATACATTCCGCGTGGCGGCCCTGACGGCGGCGATGGCGGTGACGGCGGGGACGTATGGCTTGAAGCCGACGAGAACCTTAACACCCTGATCGACTACCGTTTCGAGAAAGCTTTCCGCGCAGAGCGTGGCCAGAATGGCCAGAGCCGTGACTGTACCGGCAAGCGCGGGAAAGATGTCAGCGTGAAAGTGCCGGTCGGGACGCGCGTTATCGATCAGGGCACGGGCGAAACCATGGGTGATATGACCAAACACGGTCAGCGCCTGATGGTAGCGAAAGGCGGCTGGCACGGTCTGGGGAACACCCGTTTCAAATCCTCCGTGAACCGTTCCCCGCGTCAAAAAACGATGGGTACGCCGGGTGACAAGCGCGATCTGCAGCTCGAGCTGATGCTGCTGGCAGACGTCGGGATGCTGGGGATGCCGAATGCCGGTAAATCTACCTTCATCCGTGCAGTCTCTGCGGCCAAGCCGAAAGTGGCGGACTATCCGTTTACTACCCTGGTGCCAAGCCTCGGCGTGGTGCGTATGGACACCGAGAAGAGCTTCGTGGTGGCGGATATTCCGGGCCTGATCGAAGGCGCCGCGGAAGGTGCTGGTTTAGGGATCCGCTTCCTGAAACACCTTGAGCGCTGCCGCGTTCTGCTGCACCTCATCGATATCGATCCGATCGACGGTTCCGATCCGGTAGAGAACGCCCGCATCATTATTGGCGAGCTGGAAAAGTACAGCGATAAGCTGGCTGCTAAGCCGCGCTGGCTGGTCTTCAACAAGATCGACCTGATGGACAAAGCAGAAGCCGAAGCGAAGGCGAAAGCCATTGCGGAAGCGATGGGCTGGGAAGATAAGTACTATCTCATCTCTGCGGCAAGCCAGATGGGCGTGAAAGATCTGTGCTGGGACGTGATGACCTTCATCATCGAGAACCCGGTAACGCAGGCAGAAGAAGCGAAGCAGCCTGAAAAAGTCGAATTCATGTGGGATGACTACCACCGTCAGCAGCTTGAAGAGCAGACGGAAGAAGAAGACGACGAAGACTGGGATGACGACTGGGACGAAGACGACGAAGAAGGCGTCGAATTCATCTACAAGCGTTAAGACCGTCAATGGCCCCCTTATCAAGGGGGCTTTTTTTTAATTCAATTTTGCCGGTAGCCAGCAGCTGACCGTCAGCCCACCTTCGGAACGGTTTTCCAGCGTCAGCTTGCCGCGATGCAACTGCACGATACGCTGGACGATGCTTAACCCCAGCCCGCTGCCGCCGTAGCGTTGATCGATACGGCGAAACGGCTCGGTAATGGACTGGCGATGTGCCTCATCAATGCCTGGCCCCTGATCGCAGACACTTACCAGGGTACCATCGTCGACTTCCTGCATGCTGACTTCAATGGTGGTTCCCGCCGGGCTGTAACGCACCGCGTTCTCCAGCAAATTGCGCAGCATCAGCCGCAACAGGATGGCATCTCCCTGTACGCTCAGGGAGCCCGTCTGCGGCCAGATCAGAGTGTGATCTCTGGTCTCATTTTCCAGCGCCAGCGGCGCAAAGATGGATTCGCTCCAGTTAACCGTATCGTAATGACCGCTGGCCAGAGCCTGGCCCGCCCGGGCCAGCATCAGAAGTTGCTCCACGGTATGCATCAATTGGTCGATACGGGCAATCAGCGTAGAGGCCTGAGGCGAGCCTGACTGTGCCATCAGCTCCAGATGCAGGCGGATGCCCGCCAGGGGCGTACGCAGCTCGTGTGCGGCGTCAGCAGTGAACAGACGCTCCTGCTGAATGGTTTGATCCAGCCGGGCAAGGAGTTGATTCAGAGAGGTGGTCACGGCGCCAACTTCTTCCATATCGGAATACATCGGCAGCGGGGTGAGATTGTCGGCAGAGCGGTTTGCCAGGCTGGAGCGGAGCTGATTGAGGGGGCGGGTGATCCAGCTGACGGCCCAGAAGGAGAACAGCAGCGTAAAACCGACCATCACCAGGGAAGGCACCAGCAACGAGGCGATCGCCTCCCGGATCTCTTTCTCAACATGCTGGTTGCGCGATTTGGCGGAAAGCGTCTCGCTGACAAGGAAGCCGATCTGCTCCCGGCTTTCATGCCAGAGCCAGATAACGCTGATTAGTTGAAAGAACAGCAGAATGACTGCTAACAGCACCATCAGACGACGGCGCATGCTGTTCATTTTTGGCTCTCCAGACGATAGCCCACGCCGCGCACGGTTTTGATGCGGTCTTTACCCAGCTTGCGCCTCAGGTTATGGATATGAACCTCAAGGGTGTTCGAGCCGGGATCGTCCTGCCAGGAGTAGATATCCTGCTGTAGGGTCTCACGGTGGACGGTCTGCCCGGTACGCATGATCAGCCGCGTTAGCAGGGCGAACTCTTTTGGCGTGACCTCCACCGGCTGGGACTGCTGTAATACCTGCTGCGTTTGCAGGTTTAGCGTCAGATCCCCGTCACTGAGCAGGTTATCACTGTGCCCCTGATAACGCCGGATTAAGGCCCTTGCCCGCGCCTGTAGTTCCGCCAGGGCAAAAGGTTTCACCAGATAGTCGTCGGCGCCGGAGTCGAGGCCGTTGATCCTGTCTTCCAGCGCATCGCGCGCCGTCAGGATCAGCACCGGATTATCCACTCCACGACGACGCCACTCCCTCAGCAGGGTGGCTCCATCTTTATCCGGCAGGCCAAGATCGAGGATCACCAGGCTGTACTCGCCGCTCTGGATAAGGCCATCAGCCTCGGCGGCAGTGCCAGCGCAATCGAGCGTATAGCCCTCGGCAGAGAGCGCGAGAGCCAGTCCTTCCTGCAGCAGCAGATCGTCTTCGACAATGAGTAATTTCATCGCTAGTTATTCTGATAAATATCCTTGTAAAGCCGGCTCTCAAAGCGCACCAGCGGGATACGGCGATTACGTTGGTCTGCAGGTTCAACCGCGTAGCCAGAAAGATACTGCACAAAAGCCATCCGCTGCCCGCTGGCGGTAGTGATAAACCCGGCCAGATTATAGACGCCCTGGAGCGAGCCCGTCTTAGCGGAGACTTTGCCATCCACGCCCGCGGCGTGCAGGCCAGCCCGGTACTGCAGGGAGCCGTCATAACCGGCGAGCGGCAGCATCGAGATAAAGTTTAGTTCAGTGTCGTGCTGAGCAATGTACTGAAGGACCTGCATCATGGTGGCAGGGGAGATCAGGTTATGGCGCGACAGACCTGAGCCATCGACCGCGATGGTATTCCCGAGCTCAATACCGGCCTGCTGACGCAGGATCTGCCGGACCGCATCCGACCCGGCACGCCAGGTGCCAGGAACGCCAAAGCGGGCGTGGCCGATCATACGAAACACGGTGTCGGCAATCATGTTGTCCGATTTTTTCAGCATGATCTTCAGCAGGTCGTGCAGCGGCGCCGATTGCTTACTGGCAATCACGGTGCCCGGCTCGTTGCTCTGGGTCTGACGTAATAGCGTGCCGCTATAGGTGATGTTGGCCTGCTTCAGTTCGTCTTTGAGGATCGCCCCGGCATAGCCTGCGCCATCCTGAATGGCGAAGGCCAGTGGCAGCGGATCGGCGCGCTGCGTCAGGCATCCGGTCAACGTAAAGCGGTTAAGATCTCCCGGTACCACGTCCAGTTCGCAGTACTGCGCTTCCGGCGACCCTTTCGCCAGGGTACGCACCTGACTGAACATAGTGACCGGATAGTAGGACGCCACCCGAATAAAAGCTAAATCATTGGGTTTTGGTGCACTGTACAGCGAAACGGAGAAGCAGTTGCGATCGACAATCGCGGCCGCAGGCGGCGCGCTAAAGCACTGGGTCATGTCGTTCCACGGCCAGCCCGGGGCTTTATCATGGCTGGCGAAGATAGACGTGTCGATAAGCACATTGCCTTCAATGCGCTGCACGCCTGACTTCTTTAGCACGTCGACCATGTTGCGAATATCCTGACGCTTAAAGGTCGGATCCCCGCCAAAACGGGCGATAAGATCGCCTTTCAGCACACCGCCCTCAACGTTGCCTTTGCTTTCCAGCGTGGTGGTAAAGCGAAAATCGGGCCCCAGCTGCAGCAGGGCGGCCAGTCCCGTGATCACCTTTTGCGTACTGGCGGGCAGGGCCATCTGCTGGCTGTGGTAATCAATCTCAGGGGCCTGGGCACCTATCTTTTGCACCATCAGGGCAAGATTGGCACCATCGGGCAGCTGATTAATATACTCGTCAACGTTCGCTGCCTGGACAGTGAACGCAAATGTGGTGGTCAATCCGATGATAAATCTGGAAAATCGCATAATCTCGCGCTAACAACCCGGAAACAAACCGCCATACTACGGCCCAACGCCCTGTAAAGTAAACGATGACCCATACTGAACTTCGCGTTAAAATGCGTATCAAATTGAAAAATTGCTGCTGTCCTGGAACTTTGCTTCCGGGTCAGTTTTCTTTTGCTTCTGGCCTGTGCCAGGCTGTGATGCCTGCGGGGCCAGTCGTCGGGTCAGTTACCCGTACCTAACAGGAATGTCAAAGAGGTATAACAAATGCAAGCTATTCCGATGACCTTACGTGGGGCTGAAAAACTGCGCGAAGAGCTGGATTTTCTGAAATCTGTTCGCCGCCCTGAGATCATTGCAGCCATCGCCGATGCGCGTGAGCACGGCGATTTGAAAGAGAACGCCGAGTACCACGCTGCGCGTGAGCAGCAGGGTTTCTGCGAAGGGCGTATTAAAGATATCGAAGCCAAGCTGTCGAATGCGCAGGTGATTGATATCACCAAGATGCCAAACAACGGGCGTGTCATTTTTGGTTGCACCGTTACCGTGATCAATCTGGATAACGATGAAGAAGTTTCTTACCGCATCGTGGGTGATGACGAGGCCGATTTTAAGCAGAATCTGATCTCGGTAAACTCACCGATTGCCCGCGGCCTGATTGGCAAAGAGCAGGACGATGTGGTCACCATCCGTACCCCGGGTGGGGAAGTGGAGTTCGAAATTATCAAGGTTGATTACCTGTAATTCGCATCTCCTGCCAGATGTTGATACATTGTAAAGATAGGAAAAAGGCCGCATAGCGGCCTTTTATCAACTCAAGGAGCATGGCATTTTGCTCACCTGCTTAAGAAAAACCCCTCGTTTTACACAGTAAATGTGTTCAATTCAGGATAATCTTAGCGTGGCAGCGAGATTTTACGCTCTTTAGATGGACGGTAGAGCACCAGCGTTTTACCGATGACCTGTACATTACAGGCGCCGGTTTCGCGCACGATTGCTTCCACGATCAAAGTCTTAGTCTCTCTGTCTTCAGAGGCGATTTTCACTTTGATTAATTCGTGGTGCTCCAGCGCTTGTTCAATCTCGGCCAGTACCCCTTCGGTCAAACCATTGTTGCCAAGCATAACTACAGGCTTGAGCGGATGTGCCAGACCTTTAAGGTGCTGTTTTTGTTTAGTACTCAGATTCATCGTATATTTTTGCTTACGTTGGGATTGAAAACGGTTCATTCTACCGCCATCTCCCTAATATCGCCAAATTGCTGAGTGGAAATTTACACCACAGGCTACGATGAACCAGGACGGAAAGTTAAATGACAGGTAAAAAGCGTTCTGCAAGCTCGAGCCGCTGGCTCCAGGAACACTTTAGCGATAAATATGTTCTACAGGCACAGAAAAAGGGGTTACGTTCCCGTGCCTGGTTTAAACTTGATGAAATACAGCAAAGTGACAAACTCTTTAAGCCGGGGATGACGGTAGTCGACCTCGGTGCAGCGCCCGGCGGATGGTCGCAATATGCGGTGACACAAATCGGCGGAACTGGCCGAATCATCGCCTGCGATCTTTTGCCTATGGATCCCATCGTTGGTGTGGACTTCCTTCAGGGCGATTTTCGTGATGAATTAGTACTGAAAGCGTTACTTGAACGTGTAGGTGACAGTAAAGTTCAGGTTGTCATGTCCGATATGGCGCCAAATATGTGCGGAACACCGGCGGTGGATATCCCTCGCTCCATGTATCTGGTAGAACTGGCGTTAGAGATGTCCCGTGATGTCTTAGCGCCGGGTGGTAGTTTTTTAGTGAAGGTGTTCCAGGGCGAAGGTTTCGAGGAGTATCTGAAGGAAATTCGCTCCCTGTTTGCGAAGGTCAAAGTTCGTAAGCCGGACTCTTCTCGTGCTCGTTCACGTGAAGTGTATATTGTAGCGACCGGGCGAAAATGATAGCCGGTGAGTTTCAGGCGAAAGTTTGAAATGAATCGGATACTGAGTATCCTGACGCTGTTTTTAACACAGTTGTAATAAGAGGTTAATCCCTTGAGTGACATGGCGAAAAACCTAATACTCTGGCTGGTCATTGCCGTTGTGCTGATGTCAGTATTCCAGAGCTTTGGGCCCAGCGAGTCTAATGGCCGTAAGGTGGACTACTCTACCTTCCTGCAAGAGGTCAACCAGGATCAGGTTCGCGAAGCGCGTATCAACGGACGTGAGATCAACGTTACCAAGAAAGATAGTAACCGTTACACGACTTACATTCCGGTGAACGATCCTAAGCTGCTTGATAACCTTCTGACTAAAAACGTCAAGGTGGTAGGTGAGCCGCCGGAAGAGCCAAGCCTGCTGGCTTCTATCTTCATCTCCTGGTTCCCGATGCTGCTGCTTATCGGCGTCTGGATCTTCTTTATGCGTCAAATGCAGGGCGGCGGTGGCAAAGGTGCCATGTCGTTCGGCAAGAGTAAGGCGCGTATGTTGACGGAAGACCAGATCAAAACCACTTTTGCTGACGTAGCAGGTTGCGACGAAGCAAAAGAAGAGGTGGGTGAGCTGGTTGAATACCTGCGTGAACCGAGCCGCTTCCAGAAACTGGGCGGTAAGATCCCGAAAGGCGTCCTGATGGTCGGCCCTCCGGGTACCGGTAAAACCCTGCTGGCGAAAGCCATCGCCGGTGAAGCGAAGGTCCCGTTCTTTACCATTTCCGGTTCTGACTTCGTGGAAATGTTCGTTGGTGTCGGTGCATCCCGTGTGCGTGACATGTTCGAACAGGCCAAGAAAGCGGCACCGTGCATCATCTTCATCGATGAAATCGACGCCGTAGGCCGCCAGCGTGGCGCAGGCCTGGGCGGTGGTCACGATGAACGTGAGCAGACGCTGAACCAGATGCTGGTTGAGATGGACGGCTTCGAAGGTAACGAAGGTATTATCGTTATCGCGGCAACTAACCGTCCGGACGTTCTTGACCCTGCGCTGCTGCGTCCAGGCCGTTTCGACCGTCAGGTTGTGGTCGGTCTGCCAGACGTTCGTGGTCGTGAGCAGATCCTGAAAGTGCATATGCGTCGCGTACCGCTGTCTCCGGACATCGATGCGGCAATCATTGCGCGCGGTACCCCAGGCTTCTCCGGTGCGGATCTGGCTAACCTCGTGAACGAAGCTGCACTGTTTGCTGCTCGCGGCAACAAGCGTGTGGTCTCGATGGTGGAGTTCGAGAAAGCGAAAGACAAAATCATGATGGGTGCGGAACGCCGCTCCATGGTGATGACGGAAGCGCAGAAAGAGTCCACGGCTTACCACGAAGCAGGTCATGCGATTATTGGTCGCCTGGTACCGGAACACGATCCGGTGCATAAAGTGACGATTATTCCGCGCGGTCGTGCGCTCGGCGTGACGTTCTTCCTGCCGGAAGGCGATGCTATCAGCGCCAGCCGCCAGAAACTGGAAAGCCAGATTTCAACCCTGTACGGTGGTCGTCTGGCGGAAGAGATTATCTACGGTGTGGAACATGTTTCGACCGGTGCGTCTAACGACATCAAAGTCGCGACCAACCTGGCACGTAACATGGTCACCCAGTGGGGCTTCTCCGACAAACTCGGTCCGCTGCTGTATGCGGAAGAAGAGGGCGAAGTGTTCCTCGGCCGTTCTGTGGCGAAAGCGAAGCATATGTCCGACGAAACAGCACGTATCATCGATCAGGAAGTAAAATCTCTGGTTGAGCGTAACTATGCACGTGCTCGCCAGATCCTGAACGAAAATATGGACATCCTGCACGCTATGAAAGATGCGCTCATGAAATATGAGACCATCGATGCACCGCAGATCGACGACCTGATGGCACGCCGCGATGTGCGTCCGCCAGCGGGTTGGGAAGATCCAGGTGCTTCTAACAACTCTGACAACAATGGCACGCCACGTGCGCCGCGTCCGGTCGATGAACCGCGTACGCCAAACCCGGGCAACACCATGTCAGAACAGTTGGGCGATAAATAAGTTACCGCTGTAGATGTTCGCTTTACCTGAAACCCTGGGGCTTGCCCCGGGGTTTTTCTTGTCTGCTTAACTAAAAAAATCAGGGAATTGCCATGAAACTCTTCGCCCAGGATTCTTATCTCGATCTGACTCATCCGCATGTGATGGGGATCCTGAACGTTACGCCAGACTCGTTCTCCGATGGCGGGACGCATAACACGCTGATCGAGGCGGTCAGGCATGCGAATCTGATGATCAATGCCGGGGCGACCATCATTGACGTTGGTGGAGAATCGACGCGACCGGGCGCGGCGGATGTCAGCGTTGACGAAGAGTTGTCCCGGGTGATCCCGGTGGTCGAAGCCCTTGCACAGCGTTTCGAAGTGTGGATTTCGGTGGATACCTCTAAACCAGAGGTGATTCGCGAGTCAGCGAGAGTGGGCGCTCACATTATTAATGACATTCGCTCGCTCACCGAACCGGGAGCGCTTGAGGCCGCTGCAGAGACCGGGTTGCCGGTCTGTCTGATGCACATGCAGGGCCAACCGAAAACCATGCAGGATGCGCCGAAGTATGATGACGTGTTTGCTGATGTGAACCGCTACTTTGTTGAGCATATTGCGCGTTGTGAGCGTGCCGGTATCGCAAAAGAGAAATTGCTGCTCGACCCGGGATTCGGTTTCGGTAAAAATCTCTCTCATAACTTCGAGCTTCTTGCGCGCTTATCTGAGTTTCACCATTTTGGCCTGCCGCTGCTGGTCGGGATGTCACGAAAATCTATGATAGGCCAGTTGCTTAACGTCGGGCCATCAGACCGCCTGAACGGAAGCCTGGCCTGCGCGGTTATTGCAGCGATGCAGGGAGCGCATATTATTCGCGTCCATGACGTAAAAGAGACAGCAGAAGCCATGCGAGTGGTGGAAGCCACACTGGCAGCTAAGGAAAACAACCGCTATGAGTAATCGTAAATATTTTGGTACCGACGGCATTCGTGGACGCGTGGGCGATGCGCCAATTACTCCTGAGTTTGTACTGAAGTTAGGCTGGGCGGCAGGCAAAGTCCTGGCCAGTCACGGCTCGCGCAAAATCATCATTGGTAAAGATACGCGCATCTCTGGCTATATGCTTGAATCGGCGCTGGAAGCTGGTCTTTCTGCCGCCGGGCTCTCTGCCTCTTTTACCGGCCCAATGCCGACGCCTGCTGTCGCCTATCTCACCCGGACCTTCCGTGCGGAAGCAGGGATTGTGATCTCCGCCTCGCATAACCCGTTCTACGATAACGGCATCAAATTCTTCTCTATCGATGGCACCAAGCTGCCGGACGAAGTTGAAGAAGCCATCGAAGCGGAAATGGAAAAAGAGCTCACCTGTGTGGATTCCGCTGAGCTGGGTAAAGCCAGCCGCATCGTCGATGCGGCTGGGCGCTACATTGAATTCTGTAAAGGTACTTTCCCGAACGAATTGAGCCTCAGCCACCTTAAAATCGTGGTGGACTGCGCGAACGGGGCAACCTACCACATCGCCCCAAACGTGTTCCGCGAACTGGGCGCGCAGGTGGTGGCCATTGGCTGTGAGCCTAACGGGCTGAACATTAACGCTGAAGTGGGGGCGACGGACGTTCGCGCTCTGCAGGCGCGCGTGCTGGCAGAGAAGGCCGATCTGGGTATCGCCTATGACGGCGACGGCGACCGCGTCATCATGGTTGATCATGAAGGCAATAAGGTCGACGGGGATCAGATCCTCTATATCATTGCCCGTGAAGGTCTGCGTCAGGGCCAGCTGCGCGGCGGTGCCGTCGGTACGCTGATGAGCAACATGGGTCTGGAGCTGGCACTTAAGCAGCTGGGGATCCCGTTTGTGCGCGCAAAAGTGGGCGATCGCTACGTTCTGGAAAAACTGCAGGAGAAAGGCTGGCGCATTGGCGCGGAAAACTCCGGCCACGTGATCCTGCTCGACAAAACCACCACCGGTGACGGCATTGTGGCCAGTCTGCAGGTGGTTGCGGCGATGGTGCGTAACCATATGTCCCTGCACGATCTGTGCAGCGGCATGAAAATGTTCCCGCAAATTCTCGTGAACGTGCGCTTTACCGCCGGGAAAGGCGATCCGCTGGAAAACGACAACGTGAAAGCGGTGATGGCTGAGGTCGAAGCGGCGCTGGGCTCCCGTGGCCGCGTCCTGCTGCGTAAGTCTGGCACCGAGCCGCTGATCCGTGTGATGGTGGAAGGGGAAGACGAAGCGCAGGTGACTGAGTTTGCCCATCGCATCGCAGATGCGGTGAAAGCAGCATAGTATTTTGCGTTAAGTGTTTAAAAAGGCGGCGTCTGCCGCCTTTGTTTTGTACAGTCGCGGGCCTTTTGCTGTTTTTTTCCGCACTTGATACAATGCACTGAAATTGCCCTTGCGAAGGTCATTCGCTTTGGTTAGTATTCACACCCGCTTCAGTGGGAAAGCAAATTCCTGCTTATTGGTCGAAGCATTGGTATGCGGCAAATCCGCAAGGAACAGGTTGATTATGTACGAAGCTCTTTTAGTAGTTTTCCTTATTGTAGCCATCGCTCTGGTAGCGCTGATCATGCTGCAGCAAGGTAAAGGCGCTGATATGGGGGCCTCTTTTGGAGCAGGCGCTTCTGGTACGCTGTTCGGTTCAAGTGGTTCTGGTAACTTCATGACCCGTGCAACGGCGATTCTGGCAACGCTGTTTTTCATCATCAGTCTGGCGCTTGGCAATATCAACAGCAACAAGACCAGTAAAGGAAGCGAGTGGGAAAATCTGAGCGCGCCGGCGAAATCCGAGCAGACTCAGCCAGCTGCACCGGCTAAGCCGACCAGCGATATCCCGCAGTAAGAGTAGTATCTGTGCTGAGGTGGTGGAATTGGTAGACACGCTACCTTGAGGTGGTAGTGCCCTAACGGGCTTGTGGGTTCGAGTCCCATCCTCAGTACCAATATTCCGAAGAAAAGACGTCGCAAGACGTCTTTTTTTTCGTCTGTAGTTTTATCTTTTCGCCCGGCGGCGCTACGCTTGCCCGCCCTACAAAAGAGCATAAAAAAGGCGCCTGAAGGCGCCTTTTGCATTCGGTACCGTGATGATTACTGCTTATCGCTGTTTTCCAGATTCTCGACCTGCGGCAGGCCATTCCCTGTGGATACGGAGAGCAGACCATTCTCGGTATAGGTGAACAGCTTGGCACGGGTATCGGTGATATCCAGATTGCGCATGGTCAGCTGACCAATACGATCGTCCGGCGAGAAGACCGAGTCACCTTTCTCCATGGTCAGACGCTCTGCCTGGTAGGTCAGGTTGTCAGACACGGTGTTCAGAATGGAATAATCATTGCCACGACGCAGTTCCAGGGTCACTTCACCGGTAATTGCGCTTGCCACCCAACGCTGCAGGGCATCACGCAGCATCAGCGCCTGCGGATCGAACCAGCGACCCTGATACAGCAGTTTGCCCAGCTGGCGACCATGAGAGTGATACTGCTCAATGGTATCTTCGTTGTGAATACCGGTCAGCAGACGCTCATAAGCGATGTGCAGCAGCGCCATCCCCGGGGCTTCATAGATGCCACGGCTTTTCGCTTCGATGATACGGTTTTCGATCTGATCGCTCATCCCCAGACCGTGACGGCCGCCGATGCGATTGGCTTCCAGCATCAGTTCCACATCGTCAGAGAAGGTCTGGCCGTTCAGGGCAACCGGGTGGCCGCGTTCAAAACGTACGGTCACTTCTTCCGCCTGGATTTTGACGTTTTCGTCCCAGAACTTCACGCCCATGATCGGGTTAACGATCTTCACGCTGGAGTTCAGGAACTCCAGGTCTTTTGCTTCGTGCGTGGCGCCCAGCATGTTGGAGTCGGTGGAGTAGGCTTTCTCCACTGACATTTTGTAGTCAAAGCCACAGGCGATCATAAATTCGGACATTTCGTGACGGCCACCGAGTTCGTCGATGAAGTCAGTATCCAGCCACGGCTTGTAGATCTGCAGTTCGGCGTTGGTCAGCAGGCCATAACGGTAGAAACGCTCGATGTCGTTGCCTTTATAGGTGCTGCCATCACCCCAGATGTTTACGCCATCGTCTTTCATCGCGGCAACCAGCATGGTGCCGGTAACGGCACGGCCCAGCGGGGTGGTGTTGAAATAGGTCAGGCCACCGGTGGTGTTATGGAAAGCGCCACACTGGATGGCAGCGATACCTTCGGCAACCAGCTGCTTACGGCAGTCAATCAGGCGTGCGTTCTCTGCACCGTACTCCATGGCACGACGAGGGATCGCATCATAATCGTCCTCATCTGGCTGACCCAGGTTCGCAGTATATGCATAAGGAACCGCTCCCTTCTGGCGCATCCACAGCAGTGCAGCGCTGGTATCCAGGCCGCCTGAAAAAGCGATGCCAATACGTTGTCCTTGCGGAAGATGCTTGAGAATCGTCGTCATAAAATAAAACCCTGCTTGATTGACTGATGAGTGATCGCTTTCACCCTAAATGCATTTTTATGCAGAATAAGTGAGTTTTCATTTAATCATCTTTTGGCAAGTACCGAAAGCAATTCGTGTATTTTTTGTAAAAATTTCCCGCCTTAATCGCTGCGGTTAGCAGGGTTGACAGAGGGCGTCCACTATCAATATACTGAACGCCGATTTTACGTCCCGTCCTCGGTACCAAATCCCAGCATTATTTGCATTTTTTACCCACAAAGAGTAGAATTTGCCACGTTTCAGGCGCGGGGTGGAGCAGCCTGGTAGCTCGTCGGGCTCATAACCCGAAGGTCGTCGGTTCAAATCCGGCCCCCGCAACCACTTTCCTATAAAGTCCTTTTTCAAATATACTGTGAAGACTTAGCGCCTTCGTAGCTGGATTTGAAAAAATTCTTTTTGAAAGTGCTCCAGGCCACTGTTGTGGCTATAGGGTTCAGTTATCTAAAGCCCCGATTTATCGGGGTTTTTTGTTATCTGACTACAGAATAACTGGGCTTTATGCCCTTTTTTTACGTCTTGGGGGTGGGCTTGTCCACATTAGACCAAAAATTAACAGAGATGATTAAGGCACCAGTCGAAGCACTGGGCTACGAACTGGTCGGCATCGAATTTATTCGCAGCCGTACATCCACGCTGCGCATCTATATTGATAGTGAAGATGGCATCAATGTTGATGATTGTGCTGATGTTAGCCACCAGGTGAGTGCGGTTCTTGATGTTGAAGATCCTATTACCGTCGCCTATAACCTGGAAGTTTCCTCGCCTGGTCTGCATCGCCCGCTGTTTACTGCTGAACACTACACGCACTACATTGGTGAAGAAGCGGCTCTCGTCCTGCGTATGGCTGTACAAAACCGCCGTAAATGGCAGGGCGTTATTAAGGCCGTTGACGGTGAGATGATCACAGTAACAGTCGAAGGCAAAGATGAAGTGTTCGCGCTGAGTAATATCCAGAAGGCGAACCTGGTTCCCCACTTTTAACAGTCTGGATGAGGTGAAAAGCCCGCGATGAACAAAGAAATTTTGGCTGTTGTTGAAGCCGTCTCCAACGAAAAATCACTGCCGCGCGAGAAGATTTTTGAAGCGCTGGAAAGTGCACTGGCTACGGCAACCAAGAAAAAATACGAACAAGAGATCGATGTTCGCGTAGAAATCGATCGTAAGAGCGGCGACTTCGATACCTTCCGTCGTTGGGTTATCGTTGAAGAAGTGACCCAGCCAACGAAAGAGATCACTCTGGAAGCGGCGCGTTATGAAGATGAGAGTCTGAACGTTGACGATTACGTTGAAGATCAGATCGAGTCCGTCACCTTCGACCGTATCACCACCCAGACTGCTAAACAGGTTATCGTACAGAAAGTTCGTGAAGCTGAGCGCGCCATGGTCGTTGACCAGTTCCGCGAACACGAAGGTGAGATCATCACCGGCGTAGTGAAGAAAGTTAACCGCGACAATATCTCCCTGGATCTGGGTAGCAACGCTGAAGCTGTCATTCTGCGTGAAGATATGCTGCCACGTGAAAACTTCCGTCCGGGTGACCGTATTCGCGGCGTACTCTATTCCGTGCGTCCAGAAGCGCGTGGCGCACAGCTGTTCGTGACCCGTTCTAAACCTGAAATGCTGATCGAACTGTTCCGCATTGAAGTGCCAGAAATTGGCGAAGAAGTGATCGAGATTAAAGCCGCTGCCCGCGATCCGGGTTCCCGTGCGAAAATCGCGGTGAAAACCAACGACAAGCGTATTGACCCGGTAGGGGCTTGCGTCGGTATGCGTGGCGCACGTGTTCAGGCTGTTTCGACTGAACTGGGTGGCGAGCGTATTGATATCGTTCTGTGGGACGACAACCCGGCGCAGTTCGTGATTAACGCGATGGCACCGGCTGATGTTGCGTCTATCGTGGTAGACGAAGACAAGCACACCATGGATATCGCCGTTGAAGCTGGCAATCTGGCGCAGGCGATCGGCCGTAACGGTCAGAACGTGCGTCTGGCTTCACAGCTGAGCGGCTGGGAACTCAACGTGATGACCGTTGATGACCTGCAGGCTAAGCATCAGGCTGAAGCCCATGCAGCTATTGATACCTTCACCAGGTACCTGGACATTGACGAAGATTTCGCCACCGTTCTGGTTGAAGAAGGTTTCTCCACGCTGGAAGAACTGGCCTATGTGCCAATGAAAGAACTGCTGGAAATTGACGGCCTGGATGAAGCCACCGTTGAAGCCCTGCGTGACCGCGCTAAAAACGCACTGACCACCCTGGCACTGGCTCAGGAAGAAAGCCTTGGTGATAACAAGCCGGCTGATGACCTGCTGAATCTGGAAGGTCTTGATCGTGCGATTGCGTTCAAGCTGGCTGCCCGTGGTGTTTGTACGCTGGAAGATCTCGCTGAACAAGGCGTTGATGACCTGGCTGATATCGAAGGTTTAACCGACGAGAAAGCCGGCGAGCTCATCATGGCCGCACGTAATATTTGCTGGTTCGGCGACGAAGCGTAATAAACTGTAGCAGGAAGGAACAGCATGACTGATGTAACTGTAAAAACGCTGGCTGCTGAGATTCAGACTTCCGTGGACCGCCTGGTACAGCAATTTGCTGATGCAGGGATCCCGAAGTCTGCTGATGACTCAGTGACCGCGCAAGAGAAACAAACCTTATTATCGCACCTGAACCGTGAACACGGCTCGGCGCCTGATAAACTGACGTTACAGCGTAAAACGCGCAGTACGTTAAATGTTCCAGGTACCGGTGGAAAAAGCAAATCGGTACAAATCGAAGTCCGCAAGACACGCACCTTTGTAAAACGTGATCCGCAAGAGGCTGAACGCCTTGCCGCGGAAGAGCAGGCGCAGCGTGAAGCGGAAGAACAAGCTCAGCGTGAGGCGGAAGCAACCGCCAAACGTGAGGCAGAATTAAAAGCTGAACGTGAGGCCGCAGAAAAAGCGAAGCGCGATGCCAGTGATAAAGCGAAGCGTGACGCGGCGGAAAAAGACAAAGTGAGCAATCAACAGACTGACGAAATGACCAAAACTGCCCAGACGGAAAAAGCCCGTCGTGAAAATGAAGCTGCCGAGCTGAAGCGTAAAGCGGAAGAAGAAGCTCGCCGTAAGCTGGAAGAAGACGCACGTCGTGTTGCTGAAGAAGCGCGCCGTATGGCAGAAGAGAACGAGAAGAACGGTGTGAATCCTGTTGAGCAGACAGAAGACACCAGTGATTATCACGTGACTACTTCTCAGCATGCGCGCCAGGCAGAAGACGAAAACGACCGTGAAGTTGAAGGTGGCCGTAGCCGTACCCGTACCGCATCAAAAACTGCCCGTCCTCAGAAGAAGGGCAACAAGCACGCTGAATCCAAAGCCGATCGCGAAGAAGCGCGTGCAGCGGGTCGCGGTGGTAAAGGTGGTAAGCGTAAAGGTTCCGCTCTGCAGCAAGGCTTCCAGAAGCCAGCTCAGGCTGTTAACCGTGACGTTATCATCGGCGAAACCATCACCGTTGGCGAGCTGGCGAACAAGATGGCTGTTAAAGGCTCTCAGGTCATCAAAGCGATGATGAAGCTGGGTGCAATGGCGACCATCAACCAGGTTATCGACCAGGAAACCGCACAGCTGGTTGCCGAAGAGATGGGCCACAAAGTTATCCTGCGTCGTGAAAACGAGCTGGAAGAAGCGGTAATGAGCGACCGTGACACTGGCGCAGCGGCTGAACCGCGTGCACCGGTTGTAACCATCATGGGTCACGTTGACCACGGTAAAACCTCTCTGCTGGACTACATTCGTTCTACGAAAGTGGCCTCCGGCGAAGCAGGCGGCATTACCCAGCACATCGGTGCCTACCACGTAGAAACCGACAACGGAATGATCACCTTCCTGGATACCCCGGGCCACGCCGCGTTTACCTCCATGCGTGCTCGTGGTGCTCAGGCGACGGATATCGTTGTTCTGGTAGTTGCAGCAGACGATGGCGTGATGCCGCAGACTATCGAAGCAATCCAGCACGCGAAAGCGGCGCAGGTGCCTCTGGTCGTTGCAGTGAACAAAATCGATAAGCCAGAAGCGGACATGGATCGCGTTAAAAACGAACTGTCCCAGTACGGTGTTATGCCGGAAGAGTGGGGCGGTGAGTCTCAGTTCATCCCGGTTTCTGCAAAAGTGGGTACCGGTATCGATGACCTGCTGAATGCTATCCTGCTGCAGGCTGAAGTTCTGGAGCTGAAAGCGGTTCGCAATGGTATGGCGAGCGGTGCGGTGATCGAGTCCTTCCTGGATAAAGGTCGTGGCCCGGTTGCTACTGTTCTGGTACGTGAAGGTACCCTGAACAAAGGCGACATCGTGCTGTGTGGCTTCGAATATGGCCGTGTTCGTGCAATGCGTGACGAACTGGGTCGTGAAGTGCTGGAAGCAGGTCCATCCATTCCTGTGGAAATCCTCGGTCTGTCCGGTGTTCCGGCTGCCGGTGATGAAGTGACCGTTGTTCGTGACGAGAAGAAAGCGCGTGAAGTTGCGCTGTATCGTCAGGGCAAATTCCGTGAAGTTAAACTGGCTCGCCAGCAGAAATCTAAACTCGAGAACATGTTTGCCAACATGACCGAAGGCGAAGTTCACGAAGTGAACGTCGTTCTGAAGGCCGACGTTCAGGGTTCTGTGGAAGCGATCTCCGACTCTTTACTGAAACTGTCTACCGACGAAGTGAAAGTGAAGATCATCGGTTCTGGCGTAGGTGGTATCACCGAAACCGACGCAACCCTGGCTGCAGCGTCCAACGCAATTCTGGTTGGCTTCAACGTCCGTGCCGATGCTTCTGCGCGTCGCGTGATCGAAGCGGAAAGCCTGGATCTGCGTTACTACTCCGTCATCTATCACCTGATCGACGAAGTGAAAGCGGCAATGAGCGGTATGCTGTCTCCGGAACTGAAACAGCAGATCATCGGTCTGGCTGAAGTACGTGACGTGTTCAAATCACCGAAATTTGGTGCGATCGCGGGCTGTATGGTTACCGAAGGCAACATCAAGCGTCACAACCCAATCCGCGTTCTGCGTGACAACGTGGTTATCTATGAAGGCGAGCTGGAATCCCTGCGCCGCTTCAAAGATGACGTTAACGAAGTCCGTAACGGCATGGAATGTGGTATCGGCGTGAAGAACTACAACGACGTTCGCGTTGGCGACATGATCGAAGTGTTCGAGATCATCGAGATCCAGCGTACTATCGCTTAATCTGCGTAGAATGTAGGCCGGGATCGCCTCGTGCCACCCGGCAAGAATTAACAAAAGGGGCTTAGAGCCCCTTTTTTGTCTGGAGAATTTATTATGGCGAAAGAATTTGGTCGCCCGCAGCGCGTTGCTCAAGAGATGCAAAAAGAGATCGCAATCATCCTGCAGCGCGAAATTAAAGACCCACGCCTGGGCATGATGACGACGGTATCCGGGGTTGAAGTATCCCGCGATCTGGCCTATGCCAAAGTGTTTGTGACTTTCCTGAATGACCAGGATGAAGCGGCAGTTAAGCTGGGTATCAAAGCCCTGCAGGATGCCTCTGGTTTTATCCGCTCTCTGCTGGGCAAAGCTATGCGCCTGCGTATCGTGCCGGAACTGACCTTCTTCTACGACAACTCACTGGTTGAAGGGATGCGCATGTCCAACCTGGTCACCAGCGTGGTGAAGCAGGATGATGAGCGTCGTGTGAACCCGGACGATAACAAGGAGGACTGATGAGTCGTCCTCGTCGTCGCGGTCGCGACGTGCACGGCGTGCTGCTGCTGGATAAGCACCAGGGTGCCTCCAGCAACGACGTGCTGCAAAAAGTAAAGCGTCTCTATAATGCCAACCGCGCCGGTCATACCGGTGCGCTGGATCCGCTGGCGACCGGCATGCTGCCGGTTTGCCTGGGCGAAGCGACGAAGTTTTCTCAGTATCTGCTGGATTCCGATAAGCGTTACCGCGTGATTGCGAAGCTGGGTCAGCGCACGGATACCTCCGATGCGGATGGTCAGGTAGTGGAAGAGCGTCCGGTGACGTTCAGTAGCGATCAGCTTGAGGCGGCGCTGGAAAGTTTCCGCGGCGACACCGAGCAGGTGCCGTCGATGTATTCAGCACTGAAATACCAGGGCAAAAAACTCTATGAGTATGCACGCCAGGGTATCGAGGTGCCGCGTGAAGCCCGTCCGATTACGGTGTATGAACTGCTGTTCATTCGTCATGAAGGCGATGAGCTGGAGCTGGAAGTCCACTGCTCAAAAGGTACGTACATCCGCACCATCATTGACGATCTGGGTGAAAAGCTGGGCTGTGGCGCGCACGTGATCTATCTGCGCCGTCTGGCCGTCAGTAAGTATCCTGCAGAACGGATGGTGACGCTGGAGCAGCTGCAGGCGCTGGTTGAGCAGGCCCAGGAGCAGGGTATTGATGCTGCCGAGTTGCTGGACCCACTGTTGATGCCGATGGACAGTCCAGCTTCGGACTACCCGGTCGTTAATCTGCCGCTGACCTCGTCCGTTTACTTCAAAAACGGTAACCCGGTGCGCACCACCGACGTCCCTCATCAAGGGCTGGTTCGCGTTACGGAAGGCGACAACAACACCTTTATCGGTATGGGTGAAATTGACGACGAAGGTCGTGTTGCACCGCGCCGTCTGGTGGTCGAATATCCGGCATAAGCTGACGCCTTACCTTGCGATAACCAGGGGAGGCGGGTAGAATATTGCCGCTTAACGTCTGTTGAATTGTTTAACAATTGGCAAGCGTTATACATGGGATAGCTGAATTAGAGATCGGCATCCTTTCATTCTTTATACTTTGGAGTTTTAAAATGTCTCTAAGCGTTGAAGCTAAAGCTAAAATCGTTTCTGAGTTTGGTCGTGATGCTAACGACAGCGGTTCTACCGAAGTTCAGGTTGCACTGCTGACTGCACAGATTAACCACCTGCAGGGTCACTTTGCAGAGCACAAAAAAGATCACCACAGCCGTCGTGGTCTGCTGCGTATGGTTTCTCAGCGTCGTAAACTGCTCGACTACCTGAAACGTAAAGATGTTGCACGCTACACCTCGCTGATCGAGCGTCTGGGTCTGCGTCGCTAAGTCTTGCGAGTTTCAGAAAAGGGGGCCTTATGGCCCCTTTTTTCAACCAGACCGCAGCAATTCACTGGAAACTAATGTATTGTTGCTATAAATGATCTTCATTGCAGAGGTTCGCGCGGCTAATGAGAGGCTTCACCCATGGGGGTGTCGGTTGTCATTAGTCGCGAGGATGCGAAGAAGGTCCGGTTAAACGTCAGCACGCCTCTGGTGTGCTGTCATTCATTTAAGAAAGGACAGAATCTTGCTGAATCCGATCGTTCGTAAATTCCAGTACGGCCAACACACCGTTACGCTGGAAACCGGCATGATGGCGCGTCAGGCTACTGCTGCCGTAATGGTAAGCATGGATGACACCGCGGTATTCGTAACCGTGGTTGGCCAGAAAAAAGCAAAACCAGGTCAGGACTTCTTCCCGCTGACCGTTAACTACCAGGAGCGTACCTACGCTGCCGGTAAAATCCCGGGTGGTTTCTTCCGTCGTGAAGGCCGTCCAAGCGAAGGCGAAACCCTGATCGCGCGTCTGATTGACCGCCCGGTTCGCCCGCTGTTCCCGGAAGGCTTCGTAAACGAAGTTCAGGTTATCGCGACCGTTGTTTCCGTTAACCCACAGGTTAACCCGGACATCGTGGCGATGATCGGCGCATCTGCAGCCCTGTCCCTGTCTGGTATTCCATTCAACGGTCCAATCGGTTCTGCACGCGTGGGTTACATCAACGACCAGTACGTTCTGAACCCAACTCAGGACGAGCTGAAAGAGAGCAAGCTGGACCTGGTTGTTGCCGGTACAGAAGCGGCAGTACTGATGGTCGAATCCGAAGCAGAACTGCTGAGCGAAGACCAGATGCTGGGCGCGGTGGTCTTTGGCCACGAGCAGCAGCAGATCGTTATCCAGAACATCAACGACCTGGTGAAAGAAGCCGGTAAACCACGTTGGGACTGGCAGCCAGAAGCAGTAAACGAAGCGCTGAACGCGCGCGTTGCTGCGCAGGCTGAAGCCCGTCTGAGCGATGCTTACCGCATCACCGACAAGCAGGAGCGTTATGCTCAGGTTGACGTCATCAAATCTGAAACCATCGCTACGCTGGTTGCAGAAGATGAATCCCTGGATGCGAACGAGCTGAGCGAAATTCTGCACGCGATCGAGAAAAACGTTGTTCGTAGCCGCGTTCTGGCAGGCGAGCCGCGTATCGATGGCCGTGAAAAAGACATGATCCGTGGTCTGGATGTGCGTACTGGCGTGCTGCCACGTACTCACGGTTCCGCCCTGTTCACCCGTGGTGAAACGCAGGCGCTGGTTACCGCGACCCTGGGTACTGCCCGTGACGCACAGAACATCGATGAACTGATGGGCGAGCGCACTGACAGCTTCCTGTTCCACTACAACTTCCCTCCGTACTCCGTCGGTGAGACCGGTATGGTGGGCTCGCCTAAGCGTCGTGAAATTGGTCACGGTCGTCTGGCGAAGCGCGGCGTGCTGGCAGTGATGCCAGATGCTGACAAATTCCCGTACACCGTTCGCGTGGTTTCTGAAATCACCGAATCTAACGGTTCTTCTTCTATGGCTTCCGTGTGTGGTGCTTCTCTGGCACTGATGGACGCGGGTGTTCCGGTTAAAGCGGCCGTTGCGGGTATCGCAATGGGTCTGGTGAAAGAAGGCGACAACTACGTTGTTCTGTCTGACATCCTGGGCGACGAAGATCACCTGGGTGATATGGACTTCAAAGTTGCGGGTTCCCGCGAAGGTATCTCTGCTCTGCAGATGGATATCAAAATTGAAGGCATCACCAAAGAGATCATGCATGCTGCGCTGAACCAGGCGAAAGGTGCACGTCTGCACATCCTGAGCGTGATGGAACAGGCGATTAACGCGCCACGTGGCGACATTTCTCAGTTCGCACCGCGTATCCACACCATCAAGATCAGCCCGGACAAGATCAAAGACGTTATCGGTAAAGGCGGTTCTGTTATCCGTGCTCTGACCGAAGAGACCGGCACCACCATCGAAATCGAAGATGACGGTACTGTGAAGATCGCAGCGACCGACGGCGAGAAAGCGAAATTCGCTATTCGTCGTATCGAAGAGATCACTGCAGAGATCGAAGTGGGCCGTATCTACAGCGGTAAAGTGACCCGTATCGTTGACTTTGGCGCATTCGTTGCCATCGGTGGCGGTAAAGAAGGTCTGGTTCACATCTCTCAGATCGCTGACAAGCGCGTTGAGAAAGTGACCGATTACCTGCAGATGGGTCAGGAAGTTCCGGTTAAAGTTCTGGAAGTTGACCGTCAGGGCCGTATCCGTCTGAGCATTAAAGAAGCGACTGAGCAGTCATCTGCCGCTGCACCGGAAGCTCCGGCAGCAGAACAGGGCGAGTAAGGTTGCTGTTTGCCCTCCGCGCAAGCGGGGGGCTTGTTATCAGGCAGGACGCCTTGTTGAGCCGCCGGGGGACAGGACGTTCATCCAATAGTTGTCTTCGGGAGTGGGAAATGAAGCCTTTTCTGCGCTGGTGTTTCGTTGCGACAGCTTTGACGCTGGCAGGATGCAGCAACTCTGCCTGGCGTAAAAGTGAAGTCCTCGCAGTGCCACTGCAACCGACTTTGCAGCAGGAAGTGATTCTGGCACGCATGGAACAAATTCTTGCCAGTCGGGCTTTAACCGATGACGAACGCGCACAGCTTTTATATGAGCGCGGAGTGTTGTATGATAGTCTCGGTCTGAGGGCACTAGCGCGAAATGATTTTTCACAAGCGTTGGCGATCCGACCGGATATGCCTGAAGTATTCAATTACTTAGGCATTTATTTAACGCAGGCAGGCAATTTTGATGCTGCCTATGAAGCGTTTGATTCTGTACTTGAGCTTGATCCAACTTACAACTACGCGCACTTGAATCGCGGGATCGCCCTGTATTACGGCGGTCGTGACAAGTTAGCGCAAGATGATCTGCTAGCGTTTTATCAAGACGATCCTAACGACCCTTTCCGTAGCCTGTGGCTTTACATTGTTGAGCAGAAGCTCGATGCAAAGCAGGCCAAAGACGCGTTAAACCAACGCTTCGAAAAATCGGACAAGGAACAGTGGGGATGGAATATTGTCGAGTTCTACCTGGGCAACATCAGCGAAGCAACGCTGATGGAAAAGCTCAAGGCAGACGCAACGGATAACACCTCGCTCGCTGAGCATCTCAGTGAAACCAACTTCTATTTAGGTAAGTACTACCTAAGTCTGGGGGATATGGACAGCGCCACGGCACTGTTCAAATTAGCGGTTGCTAACAACGTACACAACTATGTTGAGCACCGTTATGCATTGTTGGAATTATCGCTCTTGGGCCAGGAGCACGACGACCTGGCAGAATCGGACCAGCAATAGCTGACGTCAACACATCAGCCCATAATCATTTTTTGATTGTCATCATCTTAACGGGTGAGGGCGTTGTTGTTCGTCAATACACCTACTTTGAGCCGGTTCACACTTTCAATGAAAATTACCGAAAATTTTCACGATGAGTTATGTAGACTGGCCGCCATTAATATCGAGGCACTTGTACTACATGGCTGAATTCGAAACCACTTTTGCAGATCTGGGCCTGAAGGCTCCTATCCTTGAATCCCTTAACGATCTGGGTTACGAAAAACCATCTCCGATCCAGGCAGAATGCATCCCGCATTTACTCGCCGGTCGTGACGTGCTGGGCATGGCCCAGACTGGTAGCGGAAAAACCGCAGCGTTCTCGCTGCCGCTGCTGAACAACATCGATCCGGACCTGCGTGCACCGCAGATCCTCGTACTCGCTCCGACCCGTGAACTGGCTGTTCAGGTTGCGGAAGCGATGACTGAATTCTCTAAACATATGCGCGGCGTAAACGTGGTTGCCCTGTACGGCGGCCAGCGTTATGACGTGCAGTTACGCGCCCTGCGTCAGGGTCCACAGATCGTCGTCGGTACCCCGGGTCGTCTGCTGGATCACCTGAAACGCGGTACGCTGGATCTCTCTAAACTGAGCGGTCTGGTACTGGATGAAGCTGACGAAATGCTCCGCATGGGCTTCATCGAAGACGTAGAAACTATCATGGCGCAGATCCCGGAAGGTCATCAGACCGCTCTGTTCTCTGCAACTATGCCGGAAGCGATCCGTCGTATTACCCGTCGCTTCATGAAGGATCCGCAGGAAGTGCGTATCCAGTCCAGCGTCACCACTCGCCCGGACATCAGCCAGAGCTACTGGTCTGTATACGGTATGCGTAAAAACGAAGCGCTGGTGCGTTTCCTGGAAGCAGAAGATTTTGATGCGGCGATCATCTTCGTTCGTACCAAAAATGCGACCCTGGAAGTGGCTGAAGCCCTGGAGCGTAGCGGCTACAACAGCGCCGCGCTGAACGGTGACATGAACCAGGCCCTGCGTGAGCAGACTCTGGAGCGTCTGAAAGACGGTCGTCTGGATATCCTGATTGCAACCGACGTGGCAGCACGTGGTCTGGACGTTGAGCGTATCAGCCTGGTTGTTAACTACGACATCCCGATGGACTCCGAGTCTTACGTTCACCGTATCGGCCGTACCGGTCGTGCGGGTCGTGCGGGCCGTGCGCTGCTGTTCGTTGAGAACCGCGAGCGTCGTCTGCTGCGTAACATCGAACGCACCATGAAGCTGACCATTCCGGAGGCTGACCTGCCTAACGCAGATCTGCTGGGCAAACGCCGTCTGGAAAAATTCGCCGCGAAAGTACAGCAGCAGCTGGAAAGCAGCGATCTGGATCAGTACCGTGCGCTGCTGGCGCAGATCCAGCCAACCGCTGAAGGCGAAGAGCTGGATATGGAAACGCTGGCTGCCGCTCTGCTGAAGATGGCGCAGGGTGAACGTTCCCTGATCGTGCCACCAGATGCGCCGATGCGTCCTAAGCGTGAATTCCGTGACCGTGACGATCGTTTCGAACGTCGTGGCGACCGTAATGACCGCAACGACCGTGGCCCACGTGGCGACCGTCCAGAGCGTGGTGGTGAAGACCGTCCACGTCGCGAACGTCGTGACGCTGGCGAAATGGAACTGTACCGCATCGAAGTGGGCCGTGATGACGGCGTTGAAGTTCGTCATATCGTTGGCGCGATCGCTAACGAAGGCGACATCAGCAGCCGTTACATCGGTAACATCAAGCTGTTCGGTACCCACTCCACCATCGAGCTGCCAAAAGGTATGCCGGGCGACGTGCTGCAGCACTTCACTCGTACCCGCATCCTGAACAAGCCGATGAACATGCAGCTGATGGGTGATGCCCAGCCGCGTCCGGACCGTGGTCCGCGTCGTGAAGGCGATCGTCCTGCTGGCCGTGGCTTCGGTGGCGGTGAGCGTCGTGAAGGCGGTCGTGGTCCTCGTCGTGAAGGCGCTGCACCAGCAGGTGCAGGTCGTTTCAGCGGTGAGCGTCGTGAAAACCGCGGCCCACGTCGTGAAGATGGCGGTGCACCTACCCGTCGTCGTGACGCGTAAGCCTTACGCTTCAGTCGTAAAGTAATATATACAGCCCCGATAGCGATATCGGGGCTTTTTTTATTCCCTTTGTACTATTGTACTGGTACAGTGCAGCACATTAAGATGCGGGTCCCAAATTTTTGACTGGAGAATAGGCTGTATGGCGACACTAACCACCACCCAAACGTCACCCTCGCTGCTCGGCGGTGTGGTGATCATCGGCGGTACCATTATTGGCGCAGGGATGTTCTCTCTGCCGGTGGTGATGTCCGGGGCGTGGTTCTTCTGGTCGCTGGCGGCACTGGTTTTCACCTGGTTCTGTATGCTGCACTCTGGCCTGATGATCCTCGAAGCTAACCTCAACTACCGGATTGGTTCGAGCTTCGACACCATCACCCGCGACCTGCTCGGCAAACGCTGGAACATCGTCAACGGCATCTCCATTGCCTTTGTGCTTTATATCCTGACCTACGCCTATATCTCGGCGAGCGGTTCGATTCTGCATCACACCTTCTCGGAGATGTCGCTGGATGTTCCGGCGCGGCTGGCGGGTCTCTGCTTTGCTCTGGCTGTGGCATTTATCGTCTGGATGAGCACCAAAGCGGTAAGTCGGATGACGGCCATTGTGCTGGGCGCGAAGGTCATCACCTTTTTCCTGACCTTCGGCAGCCTGCTGGGGCACGTCACCCCGGCCACGTTGTTTAATGTGGCGGAGAGCAATACCTCCTACTCGCCTTATCTGCTGATGACCCTGCCGTTCTGTCTGGCATCGTTTGGTTATCACGGCAACGTCCCGAGCCTGATGAAGTACTATGGCAAAGATCCGCGCACCATCACTCGCTGTCTGGTCTACGGCACGCTGCTGGCGCTGGGGTTATATGCCATCTGGCTGCTGGGGACGATGGGTAACATCCCGCGTCCGGAATTTATCGGCATTGCGCAGAAGGGCGGTAATATTGATGTGCTGGTGCAGGCGTTGAGCGGGGTGTTGAACAGCCGCAGTCTGGATCTGCTGCTGGTGATCTTCTCTAACTTTGCCGTGGCGAGCTCATTCCTCGGCGTGACCCTGGGCCTGTTCGACTATCTGGCCGATCTTTGTGGCTTTGATGATTCGGCGATGGGCCGTCTGAAAACCGCGCTGCTGACCTTCCTGCCACCGGTGATCGGTGGCCTGCTGTGGCCGAACGGTTTCCTGTATGCCATTGGCTATGCCGGGCTGGCGGCAACCATCTGGGCAGCGATTGTGCCGGCGCTGCTGGCGCGCAAATCACGTAAACGCTTCGGTAGCCCAAAATTCCGCGTCTGGGGCGGCAAGCCGATGATTGCGCTGATCCTGGTGTTCGGGGTTGGTAACGCGCTGGTGCACCTGCTGTCGAGCTTCAATCTGCTGCCTGTTTACCATTAAATACATTGCCCGGTGGCACTACGCTTACCGGGCCTACAGGGATCGCGTAGGCCGGATAAGGCGAAGCCGCCATCCGGCAAGAAACTACCCGAGAAGTTCCTCTTTCACCTGCATCGCCAGATCGAACGAATGCAGCCGCGCCTGGTGATCGAAAATCTGCCCGTTCACCATGATCTCGTCGGCCTGGGTTTCGCGCAGCACCGCTTCCAGCCCGTGGCGCACTTTCGCTTTATCACCCACCAGCGACATGCTCAACGCCTGCTGCACACCATACTGTTCTGACGCCGACCACAGCTGATGCATATTTTCTACCGGCGGCGGGAGTTGGCCTGTTTCGCCGCGGCGCAGCTTCATAAACGCCTGCTGCATGGAGGTAAACAGGAATTCTGCATCGCGGTTGCTGTCGGCGGCAATGATGTTGATACAGACCATCGCGTACGGTTTTTCCAGTCGCGCCGAGGGTTTAAAGTTCGTGCGATAGAGATGCAGCGCCTGGTGCAGCATATCCGGCGCAAAGTGTGAGGCGAACGCAAACGGCAGGCCCAGCTGGGCAGCCAGTTGGGCGCTGTACAGGCTCGAACCCAGCAGCCAGACCGGGATCTGCTCGCCGTAGCCCGGCACCGGGCGGACATGCGGGTTCGGGTCCTGCGCGTCGAACCAGTCCACCAACTCCGCCACGTCGCGCGGGAAGTTGTCGATATCGCCACTCATATGACGGCGCAGCGCGCGCATGGTTGGCTGATCGCTGCCCGGCGCACGGCCCAGCCCCAGATCGATTCGGCCAGGGTAGAGGGTATTCAACGTGCCAAACTGTTCGGCAATCACCAGCGGGGCGTGGTTCGGCAGCATCACGCCGCCCGAGCCTAAATGCAGGGTAGTGGTGTTGGCCGCCAGATAGCCGAGCAGCACCGAGGTGGCCGCACTGGCGATCCCGACCATATTGTGGTGCTCCGCCAGCCAGTAGCGACGATAGCCGCGCTGTTCAGCCAGGCGGGCGAGATCCAGAGAGTGGGTAAAGGCTTCTCTTGCTGAGGAGCCTTCAGGGATCGGCGCCAGGTCCAGCACCGAAAACGGAATGGATTTATCAGTCATAACAGCTCACTTTGTCGACGGTGAATCTTTTAATAGTGCATCAAAAATGCATACACGTTGTTAACAAAGTGAGCTTTTTTTAAGCCTGCAGCTCCAGCCCGGCCAGACGTCGCCAGTAGCCGTTGCACTCGCTGTTGGCGGTCAACGGCAGCGGGGCCGCGCCATTCTCGTTGGCGCGGAAGGCGTCAATCATGGCGAAGGTTTCCGGGCCTAATGGCGACAGACGCACCATATCTACCAGGCCGTGCATCGAGGCCAGCTCGTTGCCGAGGTTGTAAACGTAGCCGCTCATGGTCTGAATACCGTTCAGGACAAACACCTGCTGATTCTCCTGTGACAGCACGCTGCGCCCGTTCGGATACTTGATGCAGCAGGTTTCGCACTCGTCTTTCGGCAGGTTCTCTGAGCGCGCAGTAAAGCAGCGGGCGGAATAGGCCAGCGGCAGATGACCATAGCTCAGCACTTCCACCTCGAACTGATTGCGGATCCCCAGCTCGTCGCACTGGGCCAGCACGTTGACCAGCCAGTCACGGGAAAGCTCCACCGGCATACACCAGCGGGTCATGCCCTGTTTAAGCAGCAGACGCAGGGTGACGGCGTTATAGCAGTTAAGCGCATGCCCGGCGACAAACGGCAGCTTGCGTTCGGCGCACAGGTTCACCACGCCGAGATCGCTCGCTTCCAGCAGAAAGTCGCCGTTATCCACGTAGCGTTTCAGTTCGTTCAGTTCCGACGAGGCCTGCACCAGCGCCAGGGTGGAGAGCACCACCTGCTTGCCGCTGTCGGCGAGGCTCTTCGCCATCTCCAGCCAGTCGCCGACTTTGGTGGCGCGACGCTTACTGCACACCGCCTCACCGAGATAAATCACATCGGCCTGGCTGGTTGCCGCCTGCTGGTAAAAATCTTCCAGCGTCTCTTTTGACCAGTAGTAGAGCACCGGTCCTAATGAATATTTCATGCGTTATCTCACTGCCATTTACGGTGATACGCGCCCAGCGTGGTCTGGGTACCTTCGGACATGGCGCCGAGGGTCTCCATCCATGCGGGCTGCGGGGCATACTGCTTTGGATCCGCCATGCAGCGATCGATCGCCTGACGCCACACTTTTGCCACCTGGCTGACGTATGCCGGGCTGCGCTGACGGCCTTCGATTTTCACCGACGCGATATTGGCCGCCAGTAGCTCCGGCAGCAGCTCCAGGGTGTTGAGGCTGGTGGGCTCTTCCAGGGCGTGATAGCGTTCGCCATCCACCAGATAGCGGCCTTTGCACAGCGTTGGATAGCCGGCGTTTTCATCGTCCTGATAGCGGTCGATCATCACCTCGTTCAGACGCGACTCCAGCCCCTGCGGAGTCTGCTGCCAGCGCACAAAGCGGGCCGGAGAGCAGGCGCCCACGGTGTTAGGGGATTCACCGGTCAGGTAGGAGGAGAGATAGCAGCGCCCTTCAGCCATAATGCACAGACTGCCGAAGGCAAAAACTTCCAGCGGCACTGGCGTGACGCGCGCCAGTTGCTTAACCTGATGAATAGACAGCACTCGCGGCAGCACCACGCGCGCCACGTCGAAGTGACGATGGTAAAAGCGAATGGCCTCTTCGTTGGTGGCCGATGCCTGAACCGAGACATGGCGCTCAATATGAGGGTAGCGTTCGGCGGCATACTCCAGCATGGCGAGGTCGGCAAGGATCAGCGCGTCGGCCCCCAGTTGCGCCGCCATATCTACCGCGCGCTGCCAGCGGTTATAGCCGTCGGGGTGGGCAAAGGTATTAATGGCGATATGCAGCTTGCGGCGATGCTGGTGCACGAAGCTCACCGCTTCCTGCAGCTTTTTCTCGGTAAAATTGAGACCAGCGAAGTGACGGGCATTGGTATCGTCCTTCAGCCCGATATAAACCGCATCGGCGCCGTTTTCGATGGCCGCCTTAAGCGCCGGTAGATTTCCAGCAGGGCAGAGCAGCTCCATAATTTATCCTGACGTTCGCAGCCCCAGAGGGATGCAAAATTGTTATCGAACAGCGATTTTAATTAACCATCAGGCGACAAATTTTGATTTAAGGCAGCTAATGGCGTATTGATGGCACCAATAATGGATTACGCCGGACGTCAGTTTGTTGATTTACGCCGCTATACCAACGACTGGATATGGCAAAATATCAGGACTATAGATATCAGGGAGTATTGCTCGTGCTGGATAAACTGCGTTCACGTCTCGTACAATTTGGTCCATCGCTGCTGAGCGTGCCGGTGAAGCTGGCACCCTTTGCGCTGAAGCGCCAGGTGTTGCAACAGGTACTCAGCTGGCAGTTCCGCCAGGCGCTGGCGGAGGGCGAGCTGGAGTTTCTGCAAGGACGCTGGTTAAGTATCGAAGTGCGGGATATCGGCCTGCGCTGGTACACCTCCGTTGAAAATGAACAGCTGGTGGTCCGCGAATCCGCAGAAGCGGATGTCAGCTTCAGCGCTGATGCCAGCGATCTGCTGATGATCGCGGCGCGTAAACAGGATCCTGATACGCTCTTTTTCCAGCGTCGTCTGGTGATTGAAGGCGATACCGAGTTAGGTCTGTATGTCAAAAACCTGATGGATGCCATTGAACTGGAACAGATGCCAAAGCCGCTGCGCGTGGCGCTGCTGCAACTGGCCGATTTTGTCGAGGCGGGTTTGAAAACGCCGCCGGAAAGTAAACACACTTCTGTAGGTGAGCCATGTTGATTCGAGTAGAGATTGGCATCGATGCCCCGGGTATCGATGCCTTATTACGCCGGACCTTTGAAGGGGACGGTGAAGCGCAACTGGTTCAGGACCTTCGTGAGGATGGCCTGATTACGCTGGGCCTGGTGGCTACCGACGATGAGGGGCAGGTGGTCGGCTACGTCGCTTTTAGTCCGGTCACCGTGCAGGGCGAAGAGCTGCAGTGGGTCGGCATGGCGCCGCTGGCGGTAGATGAAAACTACCGTGGGCAAGGTCTGGCGCGTCAGCTGGTCTACGAGGGGCTGGATTCGCTTAATGAGTTTGGCTATGCCGCAGTGGTCACGCTGGGCGATCCGGCGTTCTACAGCCGTTTAGGCTTCGAGAAAGCGGCCCATTACGATCTGCGCTGCCGCTGGCCGGGCACCGAGTCGGCATTCCAGCTGCACCCGCTGGCGGATGATGCGCTTAACGGCGTCAGCGGCCTGGTGGAATACCACGACCACTTCAATCGCTTTTAATCAGCGGCGTTTGCAGGCTCTCGCGTAGCGCCTCAAACGACCCATCGCCACTGACGAGGCGCTCTTTCTGGCGCTTCGTCAGCTGTTTGATCCGGTACTCCAGCCGCAGCGCCAGCGAACGATCCCCTACGACGGCGGAAAACGCCAGCGTCAGCTCCCCTTTGCCGCGTAATGCCTTCGCCCCTTTTCCCGTCTGATGTTGCAGAAAGCGGCGCGGCACATCGGTAGTAATGCCCGTATAGAGCGCATTATCAGCGGTTCGAACAAGATAGAGAAACCAGCACACGGCGAAAGATTCAGTATGTTAAGGTGAACGCACCTTAGCACGAGAGAGAAGCGAAATGGAAACTCTGGCCGCCATCAACCGCTGGCTGGCGAAGCAGCACGTTGTCACCTGGTGCGTATACCATGACGATGAGCTGTGGTGCGCAAATGCCTTTTACTATTACGACCCGCAGCGTGTGGCGTTCTACGTGTTAAGCGAAGATAAAACCCGTCATGCGCAGATGAGCGGCAGGCTGGCGAAAGTAGCGGGCACCGTCAATGGGCAGCCGAAAACGGTGGCATTGATCCGCGGGGTGCAGTTTAAAGGGGAAATTCGCCGTCTGGAGGGGGAGGAAAGCGACGCGATGCGTAAGCACTATCTTCGTCGCTTTCCGGTTGCCGCCGCCATGCCAGCTCCCGTGTGGGAGATCCGCGTGGATGAACTCAAGTTCACTGACAACACGTTAGGCTTTGGCAAAAAACATCACTGGCTACGCGCCGAGTAAGCGCAGCGCCTCACGGTTAAAGGCGATCAGATCCTCTGGTGTCCGGCTGGTAACCAGCTGATCTTTATCGACCACTACCTCTTGATCGTAAAAATCCGCTCCGGCGTTTTTCAGATCGATGGCGATCGATTTCACGCCTGTCAGTTTGCGACCACGCACCACTTCGGCGCTGATCAGCAGCTGCGGGCCGTGGCAGATGGCAAACACCGGTTTACCGGCGGCGACAAAATCACGGGTAAAGGTCACGAAGCGCGAGTCGCTGCGCAGTGAGTCCGGGGAGTGACCGCCAGGCAGCAGCAGGGCATCAAAGTCCGCAGGCCGCACCTCGTCGATAGCCTTATCAATGGAAACGCTGGCTTCACCCTTATGGCCTTTCACCGTTTTTCCCGCCTGTTTTTCGATTGTAATCACCTCATGTCCCGCTTTGCGAAACGCCTCGGCAGGCGAGGTGAATTCTGAATCTTCAAACTCGTCGGTGATCAAGACTGCAATTTTCTTGCTCATGCTTCCTCCGTTGTTTTGGCTTCAGACAGCTTTTTCTTCGCTTGTGGTAAATACTTAGCAATGAGACTACTAAGTGTGGTTGAAGAGCATGAAATCGCATACGGACTAATCTGCAAAGGAGGAATAATGAGTCAGGTTTTAATTACCGGCGCGACCGGCCTTGTGGGTGGGCATCTGCTGCGTATGCTGATTCAGGAGCGGAAGGTCAACTATATTGCCGCCCCAACCCGTCGCCCGCTGGGGGATATCGAGGGCGTCTTTAACCCGCACGATCCGCAGCTGACCGACGCGCTGGCGCAGGTTCAGGATCCGGTGGACACCGTCTTTTGCTGTCTGGGCACTACACGGCGTGAGGCGGGCAGCAAAGAGGCCTTTATCCATGCCGACTACACCCTGGTGGTGGATACGGCCCTGACCGGCAAACGGCTCGGAGCGAAGCATCTGCTGGTGGTCAGTTCGATGGGAGCCAACGCGCACTCGCCGTTCTTCTACAACAAGGTGAAAGGCAAAATGGAAGAGGCGCTGATTGCCCAGAAGTGGGAGCGGCTGACCATCGTGCGGCCGTCAATGCTGCTGGGCGATCGGGAAAAACACCGCTTCAGCGAATCACTGTTTGCACCGCTATTTAGCCTGTTGCCTGGCAATCTCAAGTCGATAGACGCGCGCGATGTGGCGCAGGTGATGCTGCAGGAGGCGCTGAGCGCGTCCACGACGGGCGTCAATATCATTCCGTCAGCGAAGATCAGGGAGATGGCGCAGGGGGAGGGCTAATGGCCCTCTGCCGATGGCAGAGGGCAGGGAAGGTTACTTGATGTAGGTAAAGGCGGTGGTGACGTGCTTCACGCCGCTCACCCGGCTGGCGATATCCGCCGCCGCTTTGCCTTCACGGTCAGTCACCAGGCCGAGCAGGAACACTTCGCCGTTCTCGGTGGTCACCTTCACGTTAGACGATTTCACCTGATCGCTGCCCAACAGCTGGGAGCGCACTTTGGTGGTGATCCAGGTGTCGTTGGAGGCATCGCCCAGGCCAATCGGCTGACCCTGGCGCACTTCGTTAAACACTTCGGTGGTGCCTTCTACGCCCATAGCGATCTGCTTGGCGCGGGCGGCGAGTTCGGTATTGGGTGCCTGGCCTGCCAGCAGAACTTTGCCCTGGTATGCCGTAACGTTGATGCGCGCTTCTTTCTTAATCTGTTGGTCTTTGGACAGAGCGCTGTTCACGCGCAGCTCCAGAGTGCTGTCATCCACCTGTGTGCCCACGGAACGCGGGTCAGTTGCGGCTTTGGTGCTCACTGCCGCGGTACCCACTACCGCTGCAGCGACACATCCCTGAAGCAGCAGCGCAGAAATAAGGACTGCGAGGGGCGAAAGTGCCTTCATGTAAACTCCTTAATCATCCTGGTGAGGGAAAAGCGTGTTATCAATCAGATCGCATAAACAGTTCACCGTCAGCATGTGCATCTCCTGAATGCGCGCGCTGCGGTGGGAAGGAATACGGATCTCAACATCATGAGGACCTAACAGCCCCGCCAGCTCGCCGCCATCGTAACCGGTCAGCGCGACGATGGTCATGTCGCGCGTGACGGCGGCTTCAACGGCTTTGACGATGTCGCGGCTGTTGCCGCGCGTAGAGATAGCCAGCAGCACATCACCGGCATGCCCTAACGCACGCACCTGTTTGGCGTAGATCTCATCATGAAGACGATCGTTAGCAATCGCCGTTAAGACCACGTTATCGGTATTAAGTGCAATGGCAGGTAAGCTGGGACGCTCTGTCTCAAAACGATTAATCATACTGGCAGCAAAATGCTGTGCGTTGGCGGCCGATGTGCCGTTGCCACAACAGAGGATTTTGTTGCCGTTGAGCAGGGACTGTACCAGCGTCATCGCCGCGCGGGAGATGGCGTCCGGCAGCGCTTCTGCCGCTGCGATCTGAGTCTGAATGCTTTCGGTGAAGCACACCTTAATTCTTTCGAGCACGGTATCCCTTAACGATCTGATTTACGCGTCTGCGCCGAAGGCGTTTTTGAACCATTCGATGGCGTTTCCGGTGAAGGCTACCACATCGAACCGGCAATCCACAGTATCAAAGCTGCCATTATGCCGGACAAGCCACAACTGGGCGGTGAGTAATAATTTTTGTTGCTTGGCCCGGGTCACGCTGGCGGCGGCCCCGCCATAGCGGGATGACTGGCGGTAGCGCACCTCGACGAACACAATGGTCGGGCCGTCCTGCATGATAAGGTCAATTTCACCGCCGCGCGCGCGAACGTTGGCGGCGATAAAGCGCAGTCCGTTGCGCTCAAGCCAGCGACGCGCCTGAAGCTCGCGCGCGTCGCCGGTCTGTTTGCGGGTTAGCTGGCCGGAACGATCTGTCCTTGCTGGTATTTGAGCCATGATAACTTCCTGTTAATCACGCAGTCCTGAGTGGCGGTGAGATCGCCGGTATTGCCGCTAATTTCAAAGCCTGGCACCTGGCGCATCTGGGTGAAATGGTTTGCCAGCGTCCAGGCGTCCACGCCCATGGCATACAGACGCGCCAGGGAGTAGTCGTTACGTACGCTGCTCAGCGCCTGTTGCATCAGCGCTGGGTTGCTGCCTGCCAGCATCGGGATCTCGCTGTATTGCAGGCCATCCATCTCGAGACGGAAGTCCGGGCCAGCGGTGCCCTGCGCGCTGCGCGAGCTGGCATACAGCGATACGCCAGCCTGGCTGCCGTTACGCATGGCGATCATCGGTTTGATAAAGGCGATCTCTTCCGGGGTGGCGACGATGTAAGCCGCATCGACGCTGCCGCCGCCGCTAATCTGCGCGTCCGTAGGCGGGGCCGGGATAGTCAGGCCGCCAATGGTCACGCCCTGCTGCTGCGGCAGGCTGGAGGTGACCGGGCTACCGCTCAGGGCAATGCCCGCTCCGCCGTTAACGCCCGCGCGCAGTTCGGCGCTTGAACCAAATTTCTGCTGCAGAACAATGCCGCCGCCGAGCTGTTGCCACTCCTGGGCAAAGGCGGTGGCGACGCGGTCACCCAGCTGGCTGCGCGGGATCAGCAGCAGAGGGGCCTGCTTACCTTGTTCGTGAATATGACGCGCGGCATCACGGGCTTCGTCTTCTGGCGACAGAGCGAAATAGCAGACGTTCGGGCGATTCTGCACCTGCTCCGGCTGGTTAAGGGCCAGCACGTTCAGCGGGGTGTTGCTCTTCATCAGCTCTTCAACGTTGTTTTTCAGCAGCGGGCCGACCACGATGCTGGCGCCATCCTGCTGGACCTGGTTCAGTACCTGGTCGAGCGGCTGGGTGCTGGTGTCATATACCTTCACCTCGGCGGCCGGGTTGGACGGTGCCTGAGGCGCCTGCGCGGTAGCAGGTGCTTGCGCTGGATCCTGCACGCTGTTATCCGGCGCGGTGGCTGGTTGGGTAATCTCAGGGGCCTGGACCGGATCCTGCATCGTCCCTTCCTGCACGGCGACAGGTTGGGCCGTGGTCAGGTCATTGGTTTCGGCACTGGACGGGCTCACGACGTCACCGGCATTGGCCGCCTGGGCGACCTGGGCAGGAACGGCACTACCCGTGACGGCAGCGGTGCCATTTCTCGCCGCGTCAAAACCCTGCTGGATCGTGCGACCAAACACCGCGGCCTGGCCACCCAGCGGCAGCAGCAGGGCGATTTTACTGGTGGAGGCAGGCTTGAAGTTCTGCACATTGACCAGCTGCGTTGGCAGCATGGTCGCTCCCGGGTTGTTCGGGTAACGGGTCTGCCAGTCTTTGATCCCGGCTTTCAGCATGTTCGGATCGTTGCGGTTATCGAACCAGACGCGCTGCAGATCCAGCCAGCCCTGCAGGACATTTTCGTCGGCGTTAATCACCAGCGCATTGGCCTGATCGGGATTCATGGCGGAGAGCGTCTGCCAGGTGGCATCGATATTTTTCTGTTTTTCGGCGGCGGCGAGCAGCGGCTCCTGAGCAATCAGCGCCCGCAGCAGCGTCAGGGAAGGGCGTCCTTGTTCCGCGGCGATACCGGCCTGCCAGAAGCGCGCCTGCTGGTTTTTATCCAGCACGCTGACGTCGATATTCCCGAGGATCTTCTTCGCCCCGGCCATGTCGTTCTGCGCCACTTTCAGTTCCGCGGCCAACACGAACTGCTCATAGCGCTGGCGGTCGCTTAAGTTTTGCGGCAGTTGCTTAAACAGCTCGACGGCACGCTGGGTTTTACCCTCTTTTAGCAATGCACGAATGGCGAGTAATTGCCAGTTGATCCGGGTATCATCTGAGCTCTGCTCCATCTGGTGCAGATAGAATCCGGAGTCAGCCTGCGCGGCACCCTCCAAATGGGCAGCACTTTGATCGGGCACCTGGGTACCGCAGCCAGCAAAGATCAGGGCTGCCAGCACCAGCGGAAGGCTGCGCGTGACTTTATTATGAAGAAACGTTAAGGGTACCATACTGTATCCAGTGATATTTTTTACGCAATGCTCAATATTAAATCGGCAATACGGATGAAACAATGAAACAACACGAAACGGCAGATAATTCTCAGGGTCAGCTTTATATTGTACCTACTCCTATCGGGAATTTATCTGATATTACCCAACGTGCGCTCACCGTGTTGCAAAGCGTTGATCTTATTGCGGCTGAAGATACCCGCCACACTGGCCTGCTCTTGCAGCATTTTGCAATTAACGCCCGCCTGTTTGCCCTGCACGATCATAACGAGCAGCAAAAAGCCGCCATGCTGGTGGCTAAGCTAAAAGAGGGGCAGAACATCGCCCTGGTGTCCGATGCCGGTACGCCGCTGATTAACGACCCGGGATATCACCTGGTTCGCACCTGCCGCGAGGCCGGCATTCGCGTCGTGCCGCTGCCGGGGCCGTGCGCCGCTATTGCCGCCCTGAGCGCAGCGGGCCTGCCATCAGATCGTTTCTGCTATGAGGGTTTCCTGCCCGCCAAATCAAAAGGCCGTCGCGATGTGCTGAAGGCGCTGGAAGCCGAACCCCGCACCCTGATCTTCTACGAATCCACCCACCGTCTGCTGGAGAGCCTGGAGGACATGGTGGCCGTCTGGGGCGAAGCCCGTTACGTGGTACTGGCGCGCGAGCTGACCAAAACCTGGGAGACCATTCACGGCCTGCCGGTTGGCGAGCTGCTGGCATGGGTGAAAGAGGACGAAAACCGCCGCAAGGGCGAGATGGTGCTGATTGTCGAAGGGCACAAAGCGGAAGAGGACGCGCTGCCTGCGGAAGCGCTGCGTACCCTCGCCCTGCTGCAGGCCGAACTGCCGCTGAAGAAAGCGGCGGCGCTGGCGGCAGAGATCCACGGCGTGAAAAAGAACGCGCTGTATAAATATGCTCTGGAGCAGCAGGGGGAGTAAACCCAGTGAGCCATTATCAGCCACCTTTTACGATTACATCTGCAATCCTTAATCTGGTGGTTGAGACGGGAGAATTGCTGGGACACTGGGCTGCGTATACGGGGCGAGCTTCACCATTACTGCGCAAAGAAAATCGTATTCGCACCATCCAGGCGTCGTTAGCCATTGAACATAATTCGCTGACCACCGGGCAGGTTACCGCGATTATGGAAGGAAAGCGGGTGCTGGCCCCGGCAAAAGATATTCAGGAAGTCAGAAACGCCATCCAGGCTTATGAACACCTGAACATCTGGCAAGCCAGTCGTCTGAACGATTTGCTGAGTGCTCATCGGCTTCTAATGAAAGGGCTTGTAGATAACCCCGGGCAGCTACGGCGGGGGGACGTCGGGATCTACCGTGGGAACCAACTGGTGCACATGGCACCTCCTGCGTCTCAGGTACCTCGTCTGGTGGATGAGCTGCTTGGCTGGCTGAGTACCACAGACCTGCACCCGCTGATTGCCAGCTCCGTATTCCACTATGAATTTGAATTTATCCATCCTTTTGCCGATGGCAATGGCCGTATGGGCCGCCTCTGGCAAACCCTTATTCTCAGCCACTGGCGTACCGAACTGGCCTGGCTGCCCGTAGAAACGCTGATCCACTTTCAGCAAGAGCGGTACTACGCCATCCTTGGGCAGTGTGATAAAGCCAGCGACTGCACGGCGTTTGTGGAGTTTATGCTACAAAATCTTGCCGATGCGCTGCGTGAAAGTATTTCGACGCCTCATGCAATGTCGGAAGAAATGTCGGAAGAAATGTCGGAAGAAATGTCGGAAGAAATGTCGGAAAAAGAGAGTGCCATCCTGCAACTTCTGATTGCCCAGCCAAAGATGACAGCTTCCGTCCTGGCCTCGGTGCTCGGAGTAACCTCCCGTACGGTAGAACGCTATCTCAGCGCATTACAAAGCAAGGGTAAGGTACAACGAGTCGGTGCCAGAAAAGGAGGATACTGGCAGGTCATTAGATAGCCTGCCCGTGTCCTGTCAGACGATAATTATTTCAGCGTCGCATTTGCTGAGCAACTCTTTGTCCTGTCGGCTAATCCCCTGGTCCGTAATCACACAGTCAATCTCCGCCATCGGCAGCACCTGGTTGAACCCACGACGGTTGAACTTACTCGCGTCCAGCACGGCAATCACCTTATGCGCTGCCGCCGCCATCACGCTGCTGATGGAGTAGCCTTCGTTGAAGGTGGTGATGCCGTTGGTGGTGTCGATCCCGTCGGCCCCGACAAACATTAAATCCGCACTGATACCCGCCAGCGAGCGCTCGGCGATGGTGCCATGCATGGAGTGGGTCTTATGGCGCACCGTACCGCCGCAGACCACCAGGGTGATGTCTTTGTTGTCCGACAAGGCGAACGCCGCAGGCAGGCTGTTGGTGATCACTGTAATGTTGGCTTTCTTTGCCAGCGCTTCAGCGATCAGCATGGTGGTGCTGCCGCTGTCCAGAATCACCGTCATCCCTTCCTCGATCATCGCCACCGCCGCCAGGGCGATGCGTTTTTTCGGATCGCTGGCGAGGCTGTAGCGATCTTCCAGCAGCACTTCCTGGCTTTCGTTTTCGCTCAGATTGCTGCCTGGCCTGGCGGCACCGCCGTGAAAACGGGTCACCAGCCCTTTCTCTTCCAGTAGCCGCAGATCGGCGCGAATGGTCACTTCGGAGATGCCAAAAGAATTCGAAAGGTCGAGCACTAACACGCTGCCGTTGGCATTCACCAGATCGACGATTTTGTTCCTTCGCTCAAATGAGTTCATTTTGTTTTGCCTGATAATTAACTTACTCCAGTTTAATCGAAGGGATGCGAAAGGTGAACGCTAACGTTCGAAAGTAACTGTGAGCCAGCTCCGGTTGCTGGCTCCTTTGCTTAGTCCAGACGCAGCAGGATTTTGCCCTGCATCGGTGAGCCATTGAGTGCCTGAATGGCACGGGCGAAACTCTCGCAGTCGCAGGTATGAGCGATCAGCGGCGCCAGCTGCAATTTTTTCTCTTTGAGAAGCCGGGCGGCGGTCTCCCACTCTTCGCCTGGCCAGGGCGCAGAGTAGTTCATCCAGCTGCCCAGCAGGGTCAGCTCTTTACGCAGGATCTTGCCAAAGGTCGCGGCGGACAAATTCAGGTCGTGATGCAGGGTCCCCACCAGCGCCAGCTGGGCGCGGGGCCCGGCGATGTCGATGGCGAGGGCGACAGTTTGCGGCGTGCCAGCCGTCTCCAGTACCAGCTGATCGAAACGTGTTTCGTGCAGGGCGGCCAGCATCGCCTCTGCGCTCAGCGTTTTGCTGTTGAATACCCGGGTTGCCCCCAGCGAGGTCGCCAGCGTCAACTTATCGTCATTGATATCAATAGCGGTGACGCTGGCCGCACCCAGCGCCAGCGCGCACTGCATGGCCAGCAGACCGATGGTGCCCGCCCCCACGATGATCACATTTTTGCCCTCACAGCCCCGGGCAAGATGGAACGCGTGCAGCCCCACGGTAATCGGCTCGATAAAGGCCCCGTCTTCGATGGACATCTCTGCAGGCAGGCGGAACAGGTTGGCGCGCTTCACCACGATGTACTCGGCGTTGCCCCCTTCGCTGCGGGAGCCGACGAACTGGTACTGCTTGCACAGTGAGAAGAAGCCTTTTTCACACTCCGGGCAGGAGAAGCAGGGCAGCAGCGGCACGCAGGCCACCGCATCGCCCGCCTTCAGGTCGTCGATGCCAGAGCCACAGGCATCAACGTAGCCGCTGAATTCGTGTCCCAGGGTAATGGGGTAGTAGTGGGCTCCGTTGGCGAAAATACGCGGGATATCCGAACCGCATAATCCCGAGCAGACCACGCGCACGCGCACGTCATCCGCAGCCTGAATGTCCGGAACAGGGCGCTCTTCAACGCGCACCTGGCCCTCAGCATGAATTACCACTGATTTCATGATTCACTCCAGAAAAAAGAGGGGAGCAGCGCTCCCCGGATATTAAGAAACCGTCTGGCTCTGTGGAGCCTCAGCGCGTTTTTCTGCTGCGCTAAAGGCCCGGGCACGACGCCAGGTGAGCAGCACGCCGGTGATATAGATGGCACCAATCACCACAAATCCCACCACGTTTTGCCAGGTAAAGAGCTGGATCAGCAGCCAGGTGACGGGCGATCCGCCCTGGTCCATCGACGCCACCATCCCGCCCGCTTTCAGCGCGCCGGCATTCTCGGCCAACTGCGTGTGCAGGCCGATGGTCTGGGTGGCGATCCACAGGGTGATGCCCATAATCATGACGCCGGAAATCAGAGTGCGGAACAGGTTGCCCTGATGCACCGCCACCGCCATGGCGACGAAGAAGCCGATGGTGGCGAGGTCGCCAAACGGCAGGACCTGGTTACCCGGCACCAGTACCGCAATCAGGATGGTCAGCGGGATAAAGATCAGGCTGGCGGAGACCACCGAGGTATGGCCCAGCAGCAGCGCCGGATCGAGGCCGATTAAGAACTCCTGCCCGCCAAACTTCGCCTGCAGACGCTTACGCGCATGTTTGGCAATTGGGGTCAGGCCATCCATGATCGGCTTGATGACGCGCGGCATCAGCAGCATCACCGCGGCGGTTTTCACCGCCAGCTGCAGGACGTTTTTGGCGTCGTAACCGGCCAGCAGACCGATGACCAGCCCCATCACGAAACCGACGGTGACCGGTTCGCCAAATGGCCCAAAGCGTTTCTGCACGTCGTCGGCGCTGAAGTGGATGCGGTTAAGGCCGGGGATCTTCTCAATCAGGGTATCGACCAGCACCGCAATCGGGCCAAGGTAGGCGGAGGAGCCGTGCGGAATGGCAATCCCTTCGAGGCCGAAGAACTCCCGCGTGTCTCTGGCAAACCAGTCCCCCAGTTTGTAGACAAAGGCCGCGTGGAGCACCACGCCGAGGATCCCGAGCCAGTAAGAGCCGGTCGCCAGATGCAGCATCGCGCCGGTAAAGGTCATGTGCCAGATGTTCCAGATATCGACGTTGACCACGCGGGTCATGCGAGTGACCAGCATCAGCACGTTGACACCAATCGCCACCGGGATCGCCACCAGCGCAATCTGCGAGGCCCAGGTCATGGGCGATGAGCCCGGCCAGCCGACGTCCACCACGTGCAGGTTAATCTGGAACTGTTCCGCCATCGCTTTGGCCGCCGGGCCGATGGAGTCGAGCATCAGGCCGATCACCAGCCCAATTCCGACAAAGCCAATCCCGATATGCAGACCGGATTTAAAGCAGTCGCCCAGCTTCATCCCCAGCAGCTTCGAGAAGATGATGATGACGATGGGCAGCATGACCGTCGGCCCCAGATCGAGGATATACCGCATGATTTCGGTAAACATGATCTTACCCCTTGAGGATGGTCAGGATTTTTTGCTGCAGGGCTTCAATGCCGACGCCCGACACAAATGGCATGCCGTGAACCACCGGGATGTCGCCAAAGGTACGGTCGACTTTCGCGGTGGTGCAGATCAGATCTGCGCCATCCATATAGGTTTCAATTTCAGTCACCCGACACTGGACCAGATCCAGGGTGATATTGTGGGCATCACACAGCTCTTTGATCTCTTCGGCGGCCATGGTGGAGGTAGCAACGGCTCCGCCACAGGCAACGATAACTTTGCGTTTCATAGGGTACTCCTTCTTATTATCAGTCTGTTATGAGGCACGCTTGCAGGGTTCGGCCATCAAAATGGCTTCCTCAAACAGGGCCTTTAGCTGGTGGTCCGGCGCGGTCAGCAGCGCCTCCAGCAGGGTCGGGTTTTGCAGCTCACTAAATAACCGGCGCAGCAGGGTGAGCTGCGCCGCAGGGTTTTCCACGATCAGGGCGATAATCAGCGACACGGCAATCTCCGCATCGTCATCCGCCTGTTGAAAATGCACCGGCTTGTTCGGACGGATCAGGTAAAGTGCCGGCTCTTTGGCGTGGACCGCCTCACAGTGCGGGATCGCCACGGCATGTCTTTCCAGGGCGATACCGGTGGGGAACACCGCCTCCCTTTCCAGCAGTGCGGCAGGGTAAGTGGCATGGACCACCCCCTTCGCCAGCATCTCCTCGCCGATATGAGCCAGCGCCTGCTGGCAGGTGGCAAAATCAATGCCGGTACGGACAAACAGTTTGCTCATGGTTCCTCCGGGGTTCAGGCGGCGTCAGGGGCGCAGCCGTAGCGGTACGCGCGTAACACGTCCTCTATTTTGTCGATGACCAGCGCCTGCGGTGTTGGGGCGAGGGCCCGGGCGGTAACGCGTTCAAACTGCACCGGCAGGTACTGGCTGATCAGCCCCAGCGGCAGGGTCAGGGTGTCCAGGTTAGCGAGCAGCTTGTCCACGCTCTGACGGATCCGCGGGTGCGGCCAGTAGTAGCGGATGCGGTCTGACAGGCTAAAGTGAATATCCACCATCGCCTGGCTCCAGGTCGGGCGATAGTACTTTTTCCAGTAATCCGGCTCGTTGAGCATCACCTCGTCGATCACCTCCAGCACGCGGCTGCGGTTTTCGGGGGCGATCAGCGCCGCTTCCATCTGCGCCAGGGCGAAAATCGCCTCGCGCAGGGCGAAGGTGAGGGCCGGGCCAACCTTCAGGATCGCAAAGTGATCCCGCACCAGCGCCCGGTACGCCTGTCTGGACTGGTAATCGGTGGAGTGGGCTTCATAGACCATCGGCGTCTGGCGGATCCACCCCGACAGTGCTTCGGCGGCCTGCGGCTGGTAATGAATAATTTGCGTATGGTCGAACTCCACGCCGGGTTGCACCACGATGGCAATCACCCGGCTCATCGCCGCATCCAGCCCCAGCGCGTGAAACGCCGCCTGATGTGTGTCGAGGGTGCGGGCGGCATCCTCCACCCGGGTGACATGCACGCTGTCGATGCTGCTGGCCTCGCCTCCCGGCACCGGCACTTCGGTGCCAATCACGTAGGTCAGGGCCGCTTTCTGCGCGTCGGTGGCGGTCTCTTCTGCCGCCTGGCACAGTCGTGCCGCCCGCTGGGCCACGACTACCGGATCCAGCGGGATGGGATCGTCGGCGCAGGACATCGACGCATCAAGATGGATTTTGCTGAAGCCCGCGGCCACGTAGGCCTTAATCAGGGCAACAGCTTTTACCATCGCCGTCTCTGCGGGCTCGTTCTGCCAGCAGTTGGGCCCCAGATGATCGCCGCCGAGGATCAGCCGTTCCTGCGGGAAGCCCACCTTTTCGGCTATGTTCAGTACAAAATCGCGGAAGTCCGCCGGCTTCATGCCGGTGTAACCACCATACTGGTTCACCTGATTGGACGTGGCTTCGATCAGCACGCTGTTGTCGCTCGCCAGGTCAAAGCGCAGGGCGGCTTCAATCACCAGCGGGTGCGCTGAACAGACGGAGCAGATGCCGAGATGCTCTCCCGCTTTGTGGCGGGTAATAATATTTTTCACCGTTTCCTCCGGGTCGTGGGGTTCAGAGTTTGCCTTCGCAGCCGCAGTCATGAATGACTTTGCGGACCACCTCTTTCATGGCGGCTTTGGCGGGGATCATGTAGTGACGGGGATCGCTGGCCTCGGGGTGATCGGCCAGGTAATTTTTCAGGGCGTCGGAGAACGCGATTTTCAGCTCGGTGGCGACATTCACCTTGCAGATGCCCAGCGCAATCGCCCGACGAATATCAGCGGCAGAAAGGCCCGAGGCACCGTGCAGCACCAGCGGCACCTCTACCTGATGGCGGATCTCCGCCAGACGTTCAAAATCAAGCTTTGGCGTGGCGGTGTAGAGGCCATGGGCTGTACCGATGGCGACGGCAAGGGAGTCGATGCCGGTCAGCGCCACGAACTCGCGGGCCTGCTGCGGATGGGTATAAAGGGCGTCTTTGCTGTCGACCACCAGGTCATCTTCCTGACCACCCAGTCGCCCCAGCTCAGCCTCGACGCTAACGTCATAGCGGTGGCAGTAGTCGGTCACCATTTTCACCAGCGCCACGTTGTCGGTAAACGGCAGGTGCGAGCCGTCGATCATTGCCGAGCGCACCCCCGCCTGCACTTTCTGCGCGATATCCTCGAGCGTTTCGTGATGATCGAGATGGATCGCCAGCGGCTGGTTCCAGGTTTTTGCCAGATCGTCCGCGATAGCCACGATGTTGCCGATCCCGGCGTAGCTGAAGGTGCCTGGCGTCCCGGCGACGATCAGCGGCGAGCGCAGCTCGGCGGCCGTCTCGACAACCACCTGTAGCGTTTCGAGATTATGAATATTGAATGCCGGAACCGCGTAACCTTCCCGCTGGGCCTTACTGAGCATCGCTTTAGTCGAAATGATGGTCATCCTTCCTCCGAAACCTTTCGTTTGTTTTCTTCGAAAGAAGATATAGTGTTTCGGAATGCTTTTTTGTGATTGAACTCGTAAAAACGAAAGAAGCGAAAGTGAAAGGAAGGTTGCGAAAGAACAAAAGGCAAAAAAAAAGCATGGCCGGAGCCATGCTAAAGGAGGTTTACTGCAAACTCAGGTCACAGGTGCCGGGTTAAACACCGCCAGCTGGTTATGTAATCCCCATTGATCGGAGAAAGTTTTCTTCCGGCCGCTGGCCACGTCGAGAATAAAGTGGAACAGCTTCCAGCCCACATCCTCAATGCTCTCTTCGCCGGTGGCGATGGTGCCCGCGTTGATATCCATCAGGTCGAACCATCGGTTCGCCAGCTCAGTGCGGGTCGCCATTTTAATGACGGGTACCGCCATCAAACCGTACGGGGTACCGCGCCCGGTGGTGAATACCTGGACGGTGATCCCGGAGGCCACCTGCTGGGTACCGCAAACGAAATCGCTGGCTGGCGTGGCGGCATAGATCAGGCCGCGTTTGGTTGGACGCTGGCCCGGGGAGAGCACCTCGACGATGGCGCTCTGGCCCGATTTGGCGATAGAGCCAAGGGCTTTTTCCACCACGTTCGCCAGGCCGCCTTTCTTGTTGCCCGGAGACGGGTTGGCGCTGCGGTCGGTTTTGCCCATGTCGAGATAGTTATCGTACCAGGCCATCTCTTCCAGCAGGCGTTTGCCCACCTCTTCGTTGATGGCGCGCGGCGTGAGGAGGTGGATGGCATCGCGGACTTCGGTGACTTCGGAGAACATCACCGTGGCGCCGCAGCGCACCAGCAGATCTGAGGCATAGCCTACCGCCGGGTTGGCGGTCACACCGGAGAAGGCGTCGCTGCCGCCGCACTGCATCCCCACCACCAGCTCTGAGGCCGGGCAGGTTTCACGCTTGCGCTGGTTCAGCTTCACCAGATGGCGTTCGGCGACCTGCAGAATATCATCCACCATGGAACGGAAACCGACGTGCTGCTCATCCTGCAGACGCACGATGCTGGCGCTATCGACAGGAATGGCTTGGGTATCTTCGGTGCCCTGCAGCAGTTTTTCTGGCACCAGTTTTTCGCAGCCGAGGCCAACGACCATTACTTCGCCGCCAAAGTTCGGGTTCAACGCAATATTGTGGATGGTACGGATCGGCACGATGGCCGCTGGGGCGTTGATCGCCACGCCGCAGCCGTACAGGTGGTTCAGACCTACCACGCCGTCGACGTTCGGGTATTTTGGCAGCAGGTCACGCTCGATGATTTTCACCACGAAATCGACCACCCCTGCCACGCAGTGGACGCTGGTGCTGATGCCGAGCAGGTTTTTGGTGCCGACGCTGCCGTCCGGATTGCGGAAGCCTTCGAAGGTATAGCCTTCCAGAGCTGGCATTGGCTCCGGTACGCGGGTCGCCAGCGGTAGGGTGTTCAGCGGCGGTGCTTCCGGCAGGGCCACCAGCGATTCATCAATCCAGCTACCCTGCGGGATCGCCCGTACGGCATAGCCGATGACTTCGCCGTAACGCACAATTTCGCCCTGCGCCGGGATATCGACCAGCGCCACTTTATGACCCTGAGGAATGTGCTCGATCAGTTCGAGCCCGTCCGGGAAACGCGTTCCAGCTTTTAATCCCTGATCGTTAACAATAATCGCCACATTATCGGTGTCGTGCACCTTAATATAAAACGCGCCCGGCGACGTTTGTCGAATTTCGATGTCGGCCATTGTCCAGTATTCTCCAGCGAGTGGGGGATAATTAATTGGTCAAAGAGTACCTGTATTTTCTTGTTATCGGAAATAAAGACTCTGCTCAGTGGAATAAAGAATGTCAGGCGCGGACAATTAAAAACGTGATGGCGATCACTCATTTTTGACGTTAGCCTGCGCATAAGGGAGGCAATCGCCAAATATGTGCATCAGCGCCCAGGGAGTTGTGCATATGCTCAAAATAATATTCAAAACACCTTCCATAATTAAGCAATGCAACAATGCGCGATACCGGGATGGTTGATTATACTCATTAACGATTTCATGGTATCGGATTAATTATCCGTATTGACCTGCCATTACTGAAATAATCAGGAATGCCTCTTTCTTAAATAATAAAAATAATTTCGCTGATGTACCAGAGGAAATAAAAATGTTGCTGGATACTACTGTTGAAACAAAAAAGGGTGCTCCTACCCGCTATTTAATATTGCTCATTATATTTATTGTTACCGCGGTCAATTACGCTGACCGCGCCACGCTCTCTATTGCCGGAACGGAAGTTGCTAAAGAGCTGCAGTTAAGCGCCGTGTCGATGGGCTACATCTTCTCCGCCTTCGGCTGGGCCTACCTGCTGATGCAGATCCCCGGCGGCTGGCTGCTGGACAAGTTCGGCTCGAAAAAAGTTTATACGTACAGCCTGTTCTTCTGGTCGCTGTTCACCTTCCTGCAGGGCTTTGTCGATCTCTTCCCGCTGGCGTGGGCCGGCATCTCGATGTTCTTTATGCGCTTTATGCTCGGCTTCTCCGAAGCGCCGTCCTTCCCGGCCAACGCCCGAATCGTGGCGGCCTGGTTCCCGACCAAAGAGCGCGGTACGGCCTCGGCCATTTTTAACTCGGCACAATATTTCTCGCTGGCGCTGTTCTCCCCGCTGCTCGGCTGGCTGACCTTCGCCTGGGGCTGGGAACATGTCTTTACCGTAATGGGTGTTATCGGCTTCGTGCTGACTGGCCTGTGGGTGAAGCTGATTCATAACCCAACCGACCACCCACGCATGTCTGCCGACGAGCTGCAGTTCATTAAGGACGGCGGGGCGGTAGTTGACATGGACCATAAAAAACCAGGCGACAAAGCGGCCAGCGGTCCGAAGCTGCATTACATCAAACAGTTATTGTCCAACCGCATGATGCTGGGTGTGTTTTTCGGGCAATACTTTATCAACACCATCACCTGGTTCTTCCTCACCTGGTTCCCGATTTATCTGGTGCAGGAGAAGGGGATGTCGATTCTGAAGGTGGGACTGGTGGCGTCGATTCCGGCACTGTGCGGTTTTGCCGGTGGCGTGCTGGGCGGGGTGTTCTCGGATCATCTGATTAAAAAAGGGAAGTCGATTACCCTGGCGCGTAAGCTGCCGATTGTGTTGGGTATGCTGCTGGCCTCCACCATTATTCTGTGCAACTACACCAACAACACCGCGCTGGTGGTGGCCCTGATGGCGCTGGCCTTCTTCGGTAAAGGGTTTGGTGCTCTGGGCTGGCCGGTGATTTCCGATACCGCACCGAAAGAGATTGTCGGTCTGTGCGGGGGTGTGTTTAACGTCTTTGGCAACGTAGCGTCAATCGTCACTCCGCTGGTGATTGGCTATCTGGTCAGTGAACTGCATTCGTTCAACGCGGCACTGGTATTTGTCGGCTGTTCCGCGCTGATGGCGATGTTCTGCTACCTGTTCGTAGTGGGTGACATCAAACGTATGGAATTGCAGAAATAAGCAAAGGTATAAGCGATGAGTAACGATATTTTCCCGAACAAATTTAAAGCGGCCCTCGCGGCACATCAGATTCAGATCGGATGCTGGTCCGCGCTGGCAAGCCCCATCAGCACCGAAGTGCTGGGACTGGCAGGGTTTGACTGGCTGGTACTGGACGGTGAACATGCGCCGAACGACGTCACCACCTTTATCCCGCAGCTGATGGCGCTGAAAGGCAGTTCCAGCGCGGCAGTGGTGCGAGTCCCGACCAATGAGCCGGTGATCATCAAGCGCCTGCTGGATATCGGCTTCTACAACTTCCTGATCCCGTTTGTGGAAAACGTCGAAGAGGCGGTTCAGGCGGTGGCCTCCACCCGCTATCCGCCAGAAGGTATCCGCGGCGTGTCCGTCTCCCATCGCGCCAACATGTTTGGCACCGTACCGGACTACCTGGTTCAATCGAACAAGAACATCACCATCCTGGTGCAGATCGAGAGTCAGCAGGGCGTGGATAACGTCGATGCCATCGCCGCCACTGACGGCGTGGACGGCATCTTCGTCGGCCCAAGCGACCTGGCGGCGGCCTTCGGCCACCTCGGCAACGCGAATCACCCGGAAGTGCAGCGCGCTATTCAGCACATCTTCGCCCGCGCCAAAGTCCACGGTAAGCCGTGCGGCATCCTGGCCCCGGTTGAGGCTGATGCACGCCGTTACCTGGAGTGGGGCGCGACCTTTGTTGCCGTTGGCAGCGACCTCGGCGTGTTCCGTTCCGCCACGCAGAAATTAGCCGATTCCTTTAAAAAATAACCACCCCTGAGAGAGAGAAACGTTATGACACTGAAAGTTGGTTTTATTGGCCTGGGTATCATGGGTAAACCAATGAGTAAAAACCTCATCAAAGCAGGTTACTCACTGGTGGTTGCAGACCGTAACCCGGAAGCCATTGCCGAAGTGATTGCCGCAGGCGCAGAAACCGCCGCCACGGCAAAGGCGATTGCCGAGCAGTGCGATGTGATCATCACCATGCTGCCAAACTCCCCGCACGTGAAAGAGGTGGTGCTGGGCGAAGGCGGCATTATTGAAGGGGCCAAACCGGGCACCGTGGTGATCGACATGAGCTCCATCGCCCCGCTGGCAAGTCGCGAAATCAGCGAAGCGTTAAAAGCGAAAGGCGTGGAGATGCTGGATGCGCCGGTGAGCGGCGGCGAGCCGAAAGCCATCGACGGCACCCTGTCAGTAATGGTGGGCGGCGACAAGGCGATTTTCGACAAATATTACGACCTGCTGAAAGCGATGGCCGGCTCCGTGGTGCACACCGGTGAAATCGGTGCGGGTAACGTCACCAAGCTGGCAAACCAGGTGATTGTGGCCCTCAATATCGCCGCGATGTCCGAAGCCCTGACCCTGGCGACCAAAGCGGGCGTAAACCCGGATCTGGTCTATCAGGCAATTCGTGGCGGCCTGGCGGGCAGCACCGTGCTGGATGCTAAAGCGCCAATGGTAATGGACCGTAACTTTAAGCCGGGCTTCCGTATCGACCTGCACATCAAGGATCTGGCCAACGCCCTCGATACCTCCCACGGCGTGGGTGCCCAGCTGCCGCTGACCGCGGCGGTAATGGAGATGATGCAGGCGCTGCGTGCCGATGGTCATGGCAACGACGACCACAGCGCCATTGCCTGCTATTACGAAAAACTGGCGAAAGTCGAAGTCTCTCGCTAACAAAGACGGGCGCGGGAACGCGCCCGCTATTTTTGCCTTAAGCGGTAACAGGCTATAACTATGAAAATCGTAATCGCCCCTGACTCTTACAAAGAAAGCCTGTCTGCCACCGAGGTAGCGCGGGCGATAGAAAAAGGCTTTCGGGAGATCTTTCCCGATGCAGAGTATGTTTCTGTTCCCGTGGCGGATGGCGGGGAAGGAACGGTTGAAGCGATGATTGCCGCCACTAACGGCACGATGCAGCACGCGGTGGTGACAGGACCACTGGGCGAAAGCGTTAACGCCTGCTGGGGGATCTCCGGCGATGGCGTGACGGCGTTTATTGAGATGGCCGCGGCAAGCGGACTGGTCCTGGTGCCTCCGGCCCAGCGCAACCCATTGATTACCACCTCCCGCGGCACGGGGGAGCTGATCCTCGCGGCACTCGATAAAGGCGCGCGCAATATCATTATCGGGATTGGCGGCAGCGCCACCAACGACGGCGGAGCGGGCATGGTGCAGGCGCTGGGCGCAAAACTGACCGACGCCAACGGCACCGAGATTGGCCACGGCGGCGGCAGCCTGATGGCGCTGAACAACATTGATATTTCGGCCCTCGATCCGCGCCTCAAAAACTGCGCGATCCGGGTGGCCTGTGACGTGAGCAATCCGCTGATTGGCGACCAGGGTGCATCCCGCATCTTCGGGCCGCAGAAAGGGGCCACGGAAACCAACATCGTCGAACTCGACAATAATCTTTCCCACTATGCAGATGTGATTAATACCGCGCTGCGTATTGATGTCAAAAATGTGCCCGGTGCAGGCGCGGCAGGCGGCATGGGCGCAGCGCTGATGGCGTTCCTCGGTGCGGAGCTGAAAAGCGGCATTGAGATTGTCACCCAGGCGCTGAATCTCGAAGAGCATATTCACGACTGCACCTGGGTGGTGACCGGTGAAGGGCGTCTGGACAGTCAGAGTATTCACGGCAAGGTGCCGGTGGGCGTGGCGCGCGTGGCCAGCAAGTATCATAAACCGGTAATCGGTATCGCTGGCAGCCTGACCAACGATGTCGGCATTGTGCACCAGTACGGCATCGACGCGGTGTTCAGCGTCCTGACCAGCATCAGCACCCTTGAAGAGGCGTTTCGCGGCGCGTTTGACAATATTTATCGCGCCTCGCGCAATATTGCCGCCACTCTGCGGGTCGGGATGCTCACCGAAGGGTGACAGCGGGGCGCAAACCCTCTATACTGCGCGCCGAAGCTGACCAGACAGTCGCCGCTTCGTCGTCGTCCCTTTCGGGGGAGACGGGCGGAGGGGAGGAAAGTCCGGGCTCCATAGGGCAGGGTGCCAGGTAACGCCTGGGGGGGAAACCCACGACCAGTGCAACAGAGAGCAAACCGCCGATGGCCCACGCAAGTGGGATCAGGTAAGGGTGAAAGGGTGCGGTAAGAGCGCACCGCGCGGCTGGTAACAGTCCGTGGCACGGTAAACTCCACCCGGAGCAAGGCCAAATAGGGGTTCGCATGGTACGGCCCGTACTGAACCCGGGTAGGCTGCTTGAGCCAGTGAGCGATTGCTGGCCTAGATGAATGACTGTTCAACGACAGAACCCGGCTTATCGGTCAGCTTCACCTCTTTAAACAAAAACCCCGCTTCGGCGGGGTTTTTGCTTTCTGCATCCCCCGTAAGCTCTTACCTGCACACGTCTTTATATACTTCATCACAGATCCTCATCCGTAATTGAAAAATACTTCAGGGGTGCTTCCCTGACAGATAATTAAGGATCGTGAGATGAAAAAGATTTTCCGTATCGCGCCGAGGTCCGCTCGCAAATCGCCCAGGCCATGAGCGAGTAAGTCATTAATGGTTTGCCGGGGAGGCGTAGGCCAACCCGGCAATACCGACTCAGACTGGCAAATCAATCAGCAGCGCCCGCAGCGGCGTATCAGCCACCAGGGTGATATTCGCCTCATCGCGGATAAACGCCCCGTCCCCGCAGGTCAGCGCTTCCCGCTCTTCGGCCGGGGTTAACGCATGCACCGTACCATGAATGGACTGCAGATAGGCGCGCGGACCGTGGAGCTGAAAACTCAGGCGCTCCCCTTTATCTAGCTCGATATGGTGCAGCCACACCTGCTGACGTAACTGCAGACTGCCTGTGCTGCCGTCCGGCGAGGCCAGCAGCTGCTGTTTACTCTCCTGCAGATCGATCTTTTGCAGCGGCGGGTTTTCCCGCTCAGGGCAGGCATCCAGCCACAGCTGGATCCGCGTCAGCGTCTTATCTTTGCTGAGATTATGCTCGCTATAGCTAATGCCTGGCTGGGTGGCTATCAGCAATGCTTCCCCGGCTTTCGCCTGGACATGGTTGCCCTCGCTGTCGCGATACTCTGCTTCGCCTTCAAGAATCAGATTCAGGATATCCACTTTCGGATAGGTACGCGGCTGGAACGAGGCCCCGGGGGCGAGTACTTCCTGATTCAGTACACGCAAAGAGGCATAGCCCAGCAGTTTCGGGTCAAAGTAGTGTCCAAAGGAAAAGGTGTAGCGAGCCTGCAGCCAACCGAAATCGGCTTGTCCGCACTGTTTGGCTGTTCTTGTCGTAATCATAAACTTGACCTCTCTTTACACTAAAACAATGGTAAAGGTATGGACGCTGCATTGTTAGCCAGATATTCTGCCCGGTATGTTCAAATTTCCTGAATGAGAACGCCATGGCTAAAGAGAGAGCATTGACCCTTGAAGCACTGCGGGTGATGGACGCGATCGATCGACGCGGTAGCTTCGCCGCCGCAGCAGATGAACTGGGGCGCGTGCCATCAGCCCTGAGCTACACCATGCAGAAGCTGGAAGAAGAGCTGGATGTGGTGCTGTTTGACCGCTCCGGTCATCGAACAAAATTCACTAACGTTGGGCGGATGCTGCTGGAGCGCGGCCGCGTGCTGCTGGAAGCGGCAGATAAACTGACCACCGACGCCGAAGCGCTGGCCCGCGGCTGGGAAACACACCTGACGCTGGTCACCGAGGCCCTGGTGCCTACTACTGCGCTCTACCCGCTGGTGGATCGCCTGGCGGATAAAGCCAACACCCAGCTGTCGATTATTACCGAGGTGCTTGCCGGCGCGTGGGAGCGTCTGGAGCAGGGCCGGGCTGATATTGTGATCGCCCCGGACATGCACTTCCGCTCCTCGTCCGAAATCAACTCCCGCAAGCTCTATAAAGTGTTGAATGTCTACGTTGCCGCTCCGGATCATCCGATCCATCAGGAGCCGGAACCGCTGTCGGAAGTGACCCGCGTGAAGTACCGCGGCGTGGCGGTGGCGGATACTGCCCGCGAGCGCCCGGTGTTAACCGTCCAGCTGCTGGATAAGCAGCCGCGTCTCACCGTCAGTACGCTGGAAGATAAACGTCAGGCGCTGCTGGCCGGGCTGGGCGTAGCGACCATGCCGTATCCGTTTGTGGAAAAAGATATTGCCGAAGGGCGGCTGCGGGTAGTGAGCCCGGAGTACACCAGTGAAGTGGATATCATTATGGCGTGGCGTCGTGACAGCATGGGCGAAGCCAAATCCTGGTGTCTGCGCGAGATCCAGAAGCTGTTTACCCAGAAGTAATCTGTTGGCCCGGCAAGCGCAGCGCCGCCGGGCAACGTCTTAACCGTTCAGCAGTGGATCCGGCCCAAACCGGTTTTCACCGACCGTGCCGCGCTGGCAGTTGAAGATCAGAATAATTATCCAGCCGATCACCGGGATCAGTACCAGCAGCAGCCACCATGCCGACCTGTCGGTATCGTGCAGTCGGCGAAACAGTACCGCCCACCCCGGCAGAAACACCAGCAGGCCATATACCGTGGTGAGAATGCCTTCCCCGCCAGCCCGCTCCCAGCCCAGCATTTTGTCGATCAGTCCCAGCACGCAGATCAAAATGAAGTTCACCAGAATAAACATCCAGTATTCTTTGCGCCGGGCGCGCCCTTTAAACCCAATATAATTTCGCAGTACTTTGAGATACCAGTCCATTTTTTACGCCTCAGTAGCAATTAATCGCTTGTTTTCTAAGGGATCAAATAAAGCATAGACGGGAATAAAAGAGGGGTAAAGGGCGCCAGCGAGGCGCCCCCTGAGGCTTAGTCGAAGCGAGCGTCGCGGCCGTGCGGTTCAGTCAGATCCTGCCACGGGCCAACGGAGATAATGCCCGTCGGATTGATGGTTTTATGGCTGCGGTAATAGTGGTTACGGATGTGGTCAAAGTCCACCGTCTCCGCAATCCCTGGCATCTGATAGATGTCGCGCAGGAAACCGTACAAATTGAGGTAATCGCTGATCCGGCGTTTGTCGCACTTAAAGTGGGTCACGTAAACCGGGTCAAAGCGAACCAGGGTGGTCCACAGTCGGATATCAGCTTCGGTCAGCTGGTTGCCGGTCAGATAGCGGTGCTGGCCCAGGATCTGCTCCAGGCGTTCCAGCGAGGCAAAGACGTTGTTCACGGCTTCGTCATAGGCTTCCTGGCTGGTGGCAAACCCGGCCTTATAGACGCCGTTATTGACGTTGTCGTAGATCCAGCTATTCAGGTCATCAATTTTTTCGCGCAGCGCTGGCGGATAGTAGTCGCCCGCCCGGGCGCCGTGGGCATCAAACGCGGTATTAAACATGCGGATGATTTCCGCCGATTCATTGCTGACAATGGTCTGATTTTTCTTGTCCCACAGGACCGGAACGGTGACCCGGCCGGTGTAGTGCGGATCGGCGCGCAGGTAGAGCTGGTAGAGAAAATCGTGGTGATAGAGTGAATCGCCGGTGGCCGCCGGGAAATCGCTGCCGAAAGTCCAGCCATTCTCCAGCATCAACGGATGCACCACCGAGACGGGGATCAGCGAATCCAGCCCCTTCAGGGCGCGGACGATCAGCGTGCGGTGCGCCCACGGGCAGGCAAGCGAGACATAAAGGTGGTAACGATCTTTCTCTGCTGCAAAGCCACCTTCGCCGCTCGGGCCAGGTGCGCCGTCGGCGGTGAGCCAGTTACGGAAGGCCGACACGGAGCGCTTAAAGCGTCCGCCAGTGGATTTGGTGTCATACCAGGTATCCTGCCAGACGCCGTCTACGAGTTGTCCCATCTTTTCCTCCTTAGATAGCAAAAGCGAGGAGATATCTCCTCGCTTTTTGATTCAGTATAGTCTGCTTACCACTTCTTATTCAGAACGCGGTCGATGCTGTATGCACCCGGGCCGGTGATGGCCAGCAGCAGGAAGCCGCCTGCGATGGTCAGGTTTTTCATGAACATCAGCGAGTTCACGCCTTCCGCAAAGTTGCTGTGGAACAGGAATGCGGTCAGCAGAGTGAAGCCTGCGGTGAACAGCGCCGTGGTGCGGGTCAGGAAACCGAACAGAATCGCCAGGCCACCACCAAACTCAAGCAGAATGGTCAGCGGCAGCAGGAACCCCGGGACGCCCATCGCTTCCATGTACTGCTGCGTACCGGCGTAACCACCGATTTTGCCCCAGCCTGCGGTAATAAACAGGATTGGCATCAGGATACGCGCAACCAGTACACCAACATCTTCTAATTTTTTCATCTTACTCTCCAGGGAACCATTCAGGCTGTAAACACTATTTTGTTTGCGAAATCGGGCGGATGCCGCGGTCTCGCTGTCGATGGAGAGAATCATAAACGGGGTGAATGGCGATTGTTAGCAAGGAAAACTGTCAATCTTCTTCAAAGATATTGAGTAAGGCGAGGCGGCACAAAAAAGTAAAGCGCCAGAAGGCGCTTTACCGGGTGAGGCAGAGGGTAACGTCAGCGTGCGTCGTATTTGCGTAACTGCTGCTGATTAAGGGTCGATTTAACCAGCCTCCAGGCGCTCCAGATACCGAAACCGCGGCGTGCCCAGCGGATCAGCCTGTTCGGATGGCGGACTGCCCGCACCGCCAGAATGCTGCTCCCCACCAGCGCCCAGGCGCGGAGGTTGAGAAGGGCATTCCAGCCACGATCGTAAGCGTGAGTCACCTCCAGCCAGTCACGGCTGCTTGCTGACAGATCCAGCCGTTGTTGCTGGATCTGGCTCAGCAAAAATGCCTTTTCTCGCTCACGTTCTGCAGCGCTTCTGCTCACTTTTTCTCATCCTCCAGCAATGACCGATCGTTGGCCAGTTCCTTACGGGTATGATGTAGCAGGGTCGAGTGACGCACTTTGCGCATCGTCCAGATCCCTCCTATCAGGGCGGCAAGCAGCAGTACCACAGTTGTGCCAATCATGACATTCAGGCGGTACTGCGGATCGACTGCCCAGATAATCAATACCATCAGGCTCATCAGGCCAAAGGCGGCGAAGAGCATGGTCAACCCCAACATCAGTAGCAGCTGGAAGAGGTTTGCTTTCTCTTCTTCCAGTTCAACCACTGCCAGACGGATGCGCGTCTCTGCGATGCCGACGAGAGTGGTTAAAATCCGCTGTCCGATACCGAGGACGTTTTTTGCGGGCCCTTGTGGTTGACGTGAATCTTCCATAATTAACGTCGCGTCAGGAGCATGCCGATGACGACGCCAACCGCAGCACCGATACCTACCCCGGCCCACGGATTTTCGCGTACGTACTCATCGGCGCGCGCAGCAGCTTCACGGGTCTGTTTCGCCAGCACATCGCTGGTTTCGCCCAGACGATAGCGGCTCTCATGCAGGGCCTGCTCCGCTTTATTGCGCAGTTTACTCAGCTCTTCTTTCGACTTACTGCTCGAGGAGCTCAGCACCTCTTCCAGGGTATCCGCCAGGGACTTCAGTTCAGCGCGTAAATGGTCTGACGTAGTATCTTTTGACATGATTCTCTCCTGTTAAGATGTCCATTAAATCAGTAATCGCGAGACTCCAGCGCTTTCAGCTCGTTCTCCGCTTCCAGCAGTTTATGCTCACGTTTAGCAATCTTATCCGCATCGCCTTTCTCTTTAGCCTCCACCAGATCCTGGCGGCGCTCAGCAATCTCCTCTTTCTGATCGGCAATCTTGCGCTGATGATCGGCACGCAGCTTGCTGTCTGAACAGTTAGCTTTAACTTCGCTAAGGGCCTTCTGCAGCCCGTTGATTCGATTCTGATTGTTATGCTTTTCAGCGTAGCTGATCTCGCGTTGAATGTCCTTTTCCTTCTCCTGACACAGGGAAGACGCGAACGATGCTGCACTTAAAGAAAAAAGGGCGAGGCCCAGGGCGATGCGGTAATTCATTATGAAAACCTTCCATTGTTTGTCGACATAACCTACCGGAATGTCGGTTTCCAGAGTTGAGCGGAGTACGAGTGGGAGGTGCTCCGCGTACTTAAGCATAGTAAGTAAACGGTGATATCACCAAAGTGAGTGAAAAGATTCAGAATAGTGGAAATTTAGCCCAGCAGACGCGAGGTATCACGCAGACGCGTCAGCCAGACCACCGCCTGATTATTATCATCCTGTTGCGCAATGATATACCCGTGCGGCAGGCTGCGGTCGAGCACCTTCTTCGCTGCGGCACTCTGCACGCTGGAGTCGAAGGTGATCAGCAGCACGTCGTTCTGCGGCGTAATGCTTTTAAACTGAATGCCGTTCGCATCCAGATGATGCCAGACGGAGAAGCCATCAGGCATACTGACGCCCTGATTGACAGAGCGGATAGCCAGCGTCGATTCCTGCTTTTGTAGCGCTGCCCAGGCCAGCAGCAGGGCGCTGAACATCATCAGCGCAACCATGGCGTAAGAGAGACGGCGCAGAGTCGGGGTTGAATTGCTCATCACCTTAACCCTGACTTCCGTGTTTTTTCTTCCACAAGACCACCAGCGAGCCCACCAGGCCAAACACCAGCAGCACAACAGGCAGCAGCATCAGGCAGGACATCAGCTGGTCTTCGTACTTCAGGAACACCGGGGTCTTGCCGAGCAGGTAGCCGAGGGTGGTCAGGATCAGCACCCACAGCAGGCCGCTCATCCAGTTAAAGAACTGAAAACGTGCGCTGCTGAGGCCGGAGAGCCCGGCAATCGTTGGCAGCAGGGTACGAACAAAAGCGATAAAGCGACCCACCAGCAGCGCGGAAAGCCCGTGCTTATGGAACAGGTGATGCGCTCGCTGGTGATAGTGTGCCGGGAGATGGGAAAGCCAGTTTTGCACGATGCGCGTATTGCCAAGCCATCGCCCCTGGATATAGCTCAGCCAGCAGCCGAGGCTGGCGGCAATGGTCAGCAGCAGTACGGTTTGTGGGAATTGCATTGCCCCTTTAGCGCAGAGCACGCCCACCAGCACCAGCAGGCTATCGCCGGGCAGGAAAGCGGCAGGCAGCAGACCGTTTTCGAGAAACAGGATCATAAACAGGACAAAATAGAGCATGCCAATCATGGAAGGATTGGCCAGCGTTTCGAAATCCTGAGCCCATAAGGCATTCAGTAGTTGGGTCAAAAGTTCCATTCAGTGTTCCTGAAAATCGGTTAACGGCACACCTGTCAACCGGGTCAAACAGCACGGCGACATTTTTTATAATTTCATTATGGTCGCTCGCGGACACAATGTGTGGCCAGAACTGTTCCCTGTTAAGTGGCAAAGTAAGCAAGCACTAACTAACAAGCTAAACGGCTAAATGCATCTAATTGTAACAAAGCCTGAAGGGATCCGTCACAGTATTTGCATCATTCCGGTATTGATTTTGGCTTAACCCAGGCAGGGGACGCGAGGTCTTTTACAAACGCTGACACTCTAAAGGTTTGCTTACCCACCTCAGCGGGAAGGCGCAGCGAAGCGCCTGCTCATGGAAAAAGGAAACTATTTTGCCTGACTGACGGCGGTATCAAGGTGAACCACCGGGTTTTCTGCAAAAAGATAGCGGTCGGCGTTGAATTCGAAGTCGTCACTGGTTTCATTGAACAGCATCTGTTTGGTGTTCTCAAGATGCTGCCACATCGCCAGTTTCGCCGCGTTCGGATCTTTACGAATCAGGGCCTTGAGGATCTGGTCATGGTCGTCGCACCAGTTATCCACGGAACGGGAGTCGATGTGATCGTGCAGTTTTTTCCAGTACGGGTTATGAACGCGCTGAGTCCACATTTTTTCCACGATTGCTGCCAGGGCGGTATTTTGCGTGGCGAGGGCGACCTGGACGTGAAACTGCAGATCCCACTCGGAGTCGCGGAAACATTTTTCTTTACGCGCGTTATCCTGGATTTCCATCAGCTTCATGATGTCCTGCTTGGTCACCTGAGTCGCGGCGAACTCTGCAATATTGCTTTCGATAAGCTGACGAGCCTGGAGCAGCTCAAAGGGGCCGTAGTTGGCAAATTCGAGATTCTCGTCCGGTACCGGGGAGTGTTTTGCCTGGCTGGAGATGACATGAATGCCCGACCCTTTACGCACTTCAACATAGCCTTCCACTTCCAGCATGATGATGGCTTCACGAACCACGGTGCGGCTTACGCTCTTTTCATCAGCGATAAAACGCTCGGCAGGTAATTTGTCTCCCACCAGATAAACGCCTTGCTCGATGCGAGCTTTCAGCTCAGCAGCAAGTTGCTGATAAAGGCGACGGGGTTCGTTGATTTCCATATGCGCTCCAGGCAGGGTATGGCTAATGATTTGTTATACCACTTTTACCCGTTTGTCTCCAGATTCCACCCGTAAAAAAGCCGCTCGTGAGCGGCCTTTCTCGGGTTCTGTAGGCCGGGTAAGCGCAGCGCTACCCGGCATTACACTAACTCTGTGTTGCCGGCCTTCCCACCGACTCTTGCAGCAGCTCCTCTGCGGACTTGCTTTTCAGCACCGTCCAGATAAGCACCGCACCCAACAGGTCGAAGATAGCCAGGACCGCGAACAGCGGGCTGAAGCCGATGGTGTCAGCCAGCGCACCGACCACCAGAGCAAACATGGTGCTGGCAGTCCAGGCCGCCATCCCGGTCAGGCCGTTGGCGGTCGCCACTTCGTTACGCCCAAAGACGTCAGAAGAGAGGGTAATCAGCGCACCGGACAGTGACTGGTGAGCAAAACCACCGATACACAGCAGGCCGATAGCCACGTACGGGCTGGTGAACAGGCCGATCATCCCTGGACCAATCATCAGCAGTGCGCCCATGGTCACCACCATTTTACGGGAGACAATCAGATTCACACCAAACCAGCGCTGGAACAGCGGTGGCAGATAGCCGCCGACGATACAGCCCAGGTCAGCAAACAGCATCGGCATCCAGGCGAACATGGCGATCTCTTTCAGGTTAAAGCCGTAGACTTTAAACATGAACAGCGGGATCCAGGCGTTGAACGTACCCCATGCTGGTTCTGCCAGGAAACGTGGCAGGGCGATACCCCAGAACTGACGAGTGCCGAGGATCTGCATGACAGTCATTTTCTTGCCGTTGTTGGTCTGGTGCTGTGACTCCTGACCGCCGATGATGTAGTCACGCTCTTCGTCAGACAGCTTCTTCTGATCGCGCGGGTGTTTGTAGAAGATCAGCCAGGCCATTGCCCAGGCAAAGCTCAGCACGCCGGAGATGATGAATGCCAGCTGCCAGCTGTGCATCACGATAGCCCACACTACCAGCGGCGGTGCGATCATCGCGCCAATAGACGAACCGACGTTGAAGTAGCCCACCGCGATAGAACGCTCTTTCGCCGGGAACCACTCGGAGGCCGCTTTCAGACCCGCAGGGATCATCGCCGCTTCTGCCGCACCTACTGCACCACGGGCCAGCGCCAGGCCGCCCCAGCTGCCTGCCAGCGCGGTTGCGCCGCAGAAGATAGCCCATGTGACGGCAAAGACCGCGTAGCCAACTTTCGTTCCCAGGATATCCAGCACATAGCCGGCTACCGGCTGCATGATGGTATAAGCCGCGGAGTAGGCCGCGATAATATAAGAATATTGTTGCGTGGAGATGTGCAGCTCTTCCATCAGCGTCGGCGCAGCCGCCGCTATGGTGTTACGTGTCAGGTAGCCCAGCACGGTGCCGAGCGTCACCAGTGCGATCATGTACCAACGTAACCCTTTAATTTTACGCATGTAAAACCTCATCGTTATGTTATTGCCGCACCGGAGTACGGGCATCTCTACGCCAGGCGTGAGATGTTTATCAACGGGAGGGCGTTACCGGGATGGCTCCCGGAACGACCCGAACCTTGCCATAAGTAAACGTGCATAAGTCGGTATCCTTACCGCTGAGTCCGATGCCTGTGGCACCGGTAACGCATTCCGTCGGCTTATAATTTGCGACGGCGAGAAGATAACTTGTCATACAACTTTAAAAGGTGAGTGACATCACAAAAGTGTCAATCTTTGTAAGGACAATGTCTGCGTGCCGTCAGGCCAGAGCTGGCGCGGTGTTAAGCGATATTTACCACTTTGGGCGTAGATTATTTGTCGACGTTTATTGATCTAACTCACGAAAAAATCATCGGCCTCTGGAAATTGGTGTGATAACTTTGCAGCATCTGAACATCACTTTTCTGACGCACTCGTAAGCTCGTAAGAGGAAGACGATAATGACCCCGTTTATGACTGAAGATTTTCTGTTAGATACCGAATTCGCCCGCCGCCTGTACCACGATTACGCTAAAGACCAGCCGATTTTCGACTACCACTGCCACCTTCCGCCGCAGCAGGTTGCCGAGGATTACCGTTTTAAAAACCTGTATGACATCTGGCTGAAAGGCGACCACTACAAGTGGCGTGCCATGCGCACCAACGGGGTGGCGGAACGCCTCTGTACCGGCGATGCCTCCGATCGTGAAAAATTCGACGCCTGGGCGGCGACCGTGCCGCACACCATCGGTAACCCGCTGTACCACTGGACCCATCTGGAGCTGCGCCGTCCGTTTGGCATTACCGGCAAGCTGCTCTCTCCGGCTACTGCCGATGAGATCTGGAACGAATGTAACGAGCTGCTGGCCCAGGACAAGTTCTCTGCCCGCGGCATCATGAAGCAGATGAACGTCAAAATGGTCGGCACCACCGACGATCCGATCGACTCCCTGGAGCATCACGCCGTTGTCGCCAAAGACAGTTCATTTGACGTCAAAGTGCTGCCAAGCTGGCGCCCGGACAAAGCCTTCAACATTGAGCAGGCGACCTTTGCCGACTACATGGCGAAGCTGAGTGAAGTCTCTGATACCGAGATCCGCCGTTTCGGCGATCTGCAGACCGCGCTGGCGAAACGTCTGGATCACTTCGCGGCGCACGGCTGTAAAGTCTCTGACCATGCCCTGGACGTGGTGCTGTTTGCTGACGCCAACGAAGCCGAGCTGGACAGCATTCTGGCGCGTCGTCTGGCCGGTGAAAGCCTGAACGAACACGAAGTGGCGCAGTTCAAAACCGCAGTACTGGTCTGGCTGGCGGCTGAATATGCCCGTCGCGGCTGGGTGCAGCAGTACCACATCGGCGCGCTGCGCAATAACAACCTGCGCCAGTTCAAACTGCTGGGTGCCGACGTTGGTTTCGACTCCATCAACGACCGTCCACTGGCGGAAGAGCTGTCGAAGCTGCTGAGCAAACAGAACGAAGAGAACCTGCTGCCAAAAACCATCCTCTACTGCCTGAACCCACGCGATAACGAAGTGCTGGGCACCATGATTGGCAACTTCCAGGGTGAAGGGATGCCGGGCAAGATGCAGTTCGGTTCCGGCTGGTGGTTCAACGATCAGAAAGATGGCATGGAGCGTCAGATGACGCAGCTGGCGCAGCTCGGTCTGCTGAGCCGCTTCGTGGGTATGCTGACCGACAGCCGCAGCTTCCTTTCTTATACTCGCCATGAATATTTCCGCCGCATTCTGTGCCAGATGATTGGCCGCTGGGTGGCTGCGGGCGAAGCCCCGGCCGACATCCAGCTGCTGGGCGAAATGGTGAGAAACATCTGCTTTAACAACGCACGCGACTACTTCGCTATTGAACTGAACTAAGGCCTTCTGAGGGTTGATATGCAATACATCAAGATCCATTCGCTGGATAACGTAGCGGTCGCGCTGGCCGACCTGAGCGAAGGTCAGGACGTGACGTTTGATAACCAGACCGTCACGCTGCGCCAGGACGTTGCGCGCGGGCATAAATTCGCCCTGCAGGCCATTGCCAAAGGGGAGAACGTCGTCAAATACGGTCTGCCTATCGGCCATGCGTTGGCGGATATCGCGGCGGGGGAGTTCATTCACTCCCACAATACGCGTACCAATCTGAGCGATCTGGATGAGTACAGCTATCAACCTGAGTTACAGGCTGAGGGCAGCCAGGCGGCAGATCGTGAGGTACAGATCTACCGCCGTGCCAGCGGGGAGGTGGGGATCCGCAATGAACTGTGGATCCTGCCGACCGTCGGCTGCGTCAACGGCATTGCCCGTCAGATCCAGACCCGGTTCCTGAAAGAGACGAACGACGCAGAAGGCACTGACGGCGTCCACCTGTTCAGCCACACCTATGGCTGCTCCCAGCTGGGCGACGATCACATCAATACCCGCACCATGCTGCAAAACATGGTCCGCCACCCGAACGCCGGGGCGGTGCTGGTGATCGGCCTTGGCTGTGAGAACAACCAGGTCGATGCCTTCCGTGAAACGCTGGGGGATTTCGATCCGACCCGCGTGCATTTCATGGTCTGTCAGCATCAGGACGACGAAGTGGAAGCCGGGCTGGAGCATCTGCATCAATTGTACGAGGTGATGCGCCACGACCAGCGTGAAGCGGGCAAGCTGAGCGAGCTGAAGTTTGGTCTGGAGTGCGGCGGCTCGGACGGCCTGTCCGGCATTACCGCCAACCCGATGCTGGGTCAGTTCTCTGATTACGTCATCAGCAACGGCGGCACCACCGTGCTGACCGAAGTGCCGGAGATGTTTGGCGCTGAACGCATTCTGATGAGTCACTGCCGCGATGAAGAGACCTTTGAAAAGACCGTCACCATGGTCAACGACTTCAAACAGTACTTTATCGCCCACAACCAGCCGATTTACGAGAATCCATCCCCGGGCAACAAGGCGGGCGGGATCACTACGCTTGAGGAGAAATCCCTCGGCTGCACCCAGAAAGCGGGTGCCAGCCAGGTGGTGGATGTCCTGCGTTACGGTGAGCGGCTGCAAACCCACGGTCTGAACCTGTTAAGCGCCCCGGGCAACGATGCTGTGGCTACCAGCGCCCTGGCGGGTGCGGGCTGTCATATGGTGCTGTTCAGCACCGGACGCGGCACGCCGTACGGCGGTTTTGTCCCGACGGTGAAAATCGCCACTAACAGCGAGCTGGCAGCGAAGAAAAAGCACTGGATTGATTTCGACGCCGGTCAGCTGATCCACGGCAAAGCGATGCCGCAGCTGTTAACGGAGTTTGTCGACACTATTGTGGAATTTGCCAACGGCAAGCAGACCTGCAATGAGAAAAACGACTTCCGCGAGCTGGCGATCTTTAAGAGTGGTGTAACGCTGTAAGCGTGATTGCCGGGCGGCACTGCGTTTGCCCGGCCTACGCACAAACTTGTAGGCCCGGTAAGGCGTAGCCGTCACCGGGCTTTTTTATTAACTGCGGAGCGCGTTCTTCGCCAGACGCGCATCTTCCGCCTGGCAGGCCGCGGCAGTAAACAGCACGTCAGTGGAAGAGTTCAGTGCGGTTTCGCAGGAGTCCTGCAGCACACCGATGATAAAGCCGACTGCCACAACCTGCATGGCCACTTCATTAGGGATACCGAACATATTACAGGCCAGTGGGATCAGCAGCAGCGAACCACCCGCCACACCCGATGCGCCACAGGCGCACAGCGATGCCACGACGCTCAGCAGCAGCGCGGTTGGCAAATCCACCGGAATACCCAGAGTATGCACAGCCGCTAAGGTCAGGACGGTGATGGTGATCGCCGCACCCGCCATATTGACGGTCGCACCCAGTGGGATGGAGACGGAGTAGGTGTCGCGATCCAGGTTCAGCTTCTCGGCCAGCGCCATGTTCACCGGAATGTTCGCCGCAGAACTGCGGGTGAAGAAGGCGTAAACACCGCTCTCACGCAGACACATCAGCACCAGTGGATAGGGATTACGGCGGATCTGCCAGAACACCAGCAGCGGGTTAATCACCAGCGCTACCAGCAGCATGCAGCCGATCAGCACCAGCAGCAGCTGAGCGTAGCCCCACAGGGTTTCGAACCCGGTGGTGGCCAGGGTGGAGGAGACCAGACCGAAGATACCGATTGGCGCAAAGCGGATCACCACCTTCACCATAAAGGTCACCGCGTTGGACATGTCGTTAACCAGATTTTTGGTGGTGTCGTTACCGTGGCGCAGGGCAAAGCCCAGGCCGATGGCCCACACCAGAATGCCGATGTAGTTAGCATTCAGCAGCGCGTCGATCGGGTTAGAGACCATGCTCATCAGCAGGCCGCGAAGCACCTCGACAATGCCGGATGGCGGGGTGATATCACCCGCGGCAGTGGTAAGTTGCAGCGTGGACGGGAACAGGAAGCTAAACACCACCGCCGTCAGGGCAGCAGAGAAAGTACCCAGCAGATAGAGGAACAGAATCGGACGGATGTTGGTTTTCTGGCCATGCTGGTGGTTGGCAATGGAGGCCATCACCAGCATCAGGACCAGCACCGGTGCGACAGCTTTTAACGCGCCAACGAACAGGGTGCCGAGTAAGCCAGTGGCAATAGCGGCCGGTTTAGAAACCAGTGCCAGTAAAATACCCAGCACCAGGCCTATCAATATTTGTTTGACGAGGCTGCCCTGCGTCAGACGCGCGAGCAGACCAGTAGATTGTGTGGTCATGGAAAATTCCTTCAGTGAAATTGCGTTCCGTCCCGGAGGTGCTCTGAGGCACTTATCATCCCGGTTAGAGGTGTGTGTTATGCAAGGTTGAGTATATTGAAAGTGCGGGTGCTGGGAAGCGTAAAATGCTGGGTTTTACGTACTGCGTCATATTTTTTAACTGTATATTTACATTTTTGTCGGGTAGGCCCGGCAAGCTTAGCGCCGCCGGGCATCAGACCGCACCAGACCCCTTACTGGATCTGACGTTTCTTATCGTGCTGATGGTTCACCCAGGCATTAATCGCCAGGGTCAGAACCAGAATACCAAACACCACGCCCAGCGAGATGGCGATCGGGATGTGATAGAAATCGACAATCATCATCTTGATACCGATAAACACCAGGATCACCGACAGGCCATACTTCAGCATTGAGAAGCGCTCCGCCACGCCCGCCAGCAGGAAGTACATGGCACGCAGGCCGAGGATCGCAAACAGGTTTGACGTCAGGACGATGAACGGGTCAGTGGTCACCGCGAAGATCGCCGGGATACTGTCCACCGCGAAAATCACGTCGCTCAGCTCAACCATGATCAGCACCAGCAGCAGCGGCGTCGCGAATAGCAGCCCATTCTTGCGCACGAAGAAGTGCTCGTTCTCGATGGTGTCGGTCATACGCAGGTGGCCGCGGATCCAGCGCACCAGCGGCTTCTCGCCAATACCGGTTTCGTCCTCTTTCGCCAGCGCCATTTTCACACCGGTAAACAGCAGGAAGGCACCGAAGACATACAGCAGCCATTCGAACTGCGTAATCAGCCAGCTACCGGCGAAGATCATGATGGTACGCAGGACGATCGCGCCCAGCACGCCATACACCAGCACCCGACGCTGCAATGCAGCCGGTACGGCAAAGTAGCTGAACAGCATCAGCCAGACGAAGACGTTATCCACTGCCAGGGCTTTTTCAATCAGGTAGCCCGTCAGGAACGCCAGCGCCTGGGGATCGGCCACCGCGCGGCCCTGAGTGATGGAGAGATACCACCAGAAGGCAGCACAGAAGAGCAGGGAGAGGGTGACCCACACCAGCGACCAGGCGGCCGCCTGTTTCATGGTCATGCCATGTGCGCCGCGACGCCCCTGTAAAAAGAGATCGATCGCCAGCATGATCAGGACCACGACTGCGAATCCGCCCCACATCAGCGGAGTACCGACAGTATTCATACAATTTTCCTTACGCGTAAAAAAACAAAAACGGCTATGGTCAGAAGACGATAGCCGTTGCGTTTTTTATGCATAGACCTCGCCTTCCGGCAAGGTCTCACTTACAACAAGAAAGGAATACGCTAATCGCATTCCTTTTTCGTTGCCCGGCGACCGGATGCGGTTTTATACGCATCGTAATGACGATCCACCGGCAAGGAAGTTACTCCCCTTTGCAGGTAACAAAATATGTCAGGTCATTGGTTTCGTCAATGACCTGCACTAATTCATTACACAGCTTTACGCGGTAACTTCTGCATTCAGGCCATCCGCCGGGAACACCACCCCCGTCTGACGACGGATCTCGGTCTGCAGCTTCGCCGTGGTACGGCTTACCGCCAGGCCCGGATGGTTCACTTCCTGGGTTTCGACCAGACGCGCGAACACCTCTGCCTCATACAGCATAGTGTTGATATGCTGAGGCTGCGTCAGCTCCTGGGCCTTGCCGCCGCGCGGCACCAGGCTCAGTTTCTGGCACTCGGAGATCTTCTCGACAACCAGCGAGCCGTTCTCACCCTGGATTTCACTCGGCAGCACCGAATCACTCACCTTGGAGTGCTGAAGCGTGACGCTGAAATCACCGTAGTCCAGTACCACCAGACCGTGAGCATCAACACCGCTCTCCAGCAGGCTGGCGGTGGCCTGAACCCGGTGCGGCTCGCCCCACAGCGCCACCGCCGAGGCCAGGCAGTAGAAGCCGATATCCATAATCGAGCCGTTAGAAAACGCCGGATTAAAAGTGTTCGGGTTCTCGCCGTCGAGATAGCGCTGATAGCGCGACGAATACTGGCAGTAGTTAATAAAGGCTTTGCGCACTTTGCCGATTTTCGGCAAGGACTGCTGCAGCAACAGGAAATTCGGCAGGCTGGCGGTTTTGAACGCTTCGAACAGCACCACCTGGTTTTCCCGCGCAAGCGCAATAGCCGCCTCGACTTCATCGATATTGGAGGCCAGCGGCTTCTCGCAAATTACATGCTTTTTGTGGCTGAGGAACAGCGTCGTCTGCGGGAAATGCAGTGAATTCGGGCTGGCAATATAGACCGCATCAATGGCATCGCTTTGTGCCATCGCCTCCAGAGAGGTAAACAGATGCTCGACAAGGTAGTCGTTCGCAAAGGCCTGAGCCTGTTCAAGGCTGCGGGAATAGACTGCGGTGAGCTTATATTTGCCGGTCTCATGGGCGGCATCGACGAACTGGCGCGTGATCCAGTTCGTCCCAATGACTGCGAAACGTATCATAAACGTTCACGAACTCCGTTGCTGGGAACCTGTTGCCACTGTAGCACGTGATGATGACAAATCTTGTGCGCTATAACGATAAATGCGTCAGCCACAGGCGAGTATCAAACTCCAGCTGGTGGTACTGCGGCTCCATATGACAGCACAGAGAGTAGAAGGCTTTGTCGTGCTCTTTCTCTTTCAGGTGTGCCAGCTCATGCACCACAATCATGCGCAGGAAGGCTTCCGGCGCGTTGCGAAACACGGTCGCTACGCGGATCTCGGCTTTGGCCTTCAGCTTGCCGCCCTGCACGCGGGAGATGGCGGTATGCAGACCCAGGGCATTCTTCAGCACGTGGATCTTGTTGTCGTACATCACCTTATTGATCGGCGGGGCGCTCTTCAGATATCGGTTTTTCAGATCCTGCGTATACTGCCAGAGGGCTTTATCGGTGGCGAAATCGTGGGTCCCCGGGTAGCGTTTTTCCAGCACCGCCCCCAGCTTTTGCTCGGCAATTAACGTGCGGACCTGGGAAAGCAGATGCTCCGGGTAGCCCTGGAGATAAGTCAGCTGGTTCATCAAAACCCCAAAATAATTTGAAAACGGGTATACTCACGCACCCTTTTCAGGGATAACGCCGAAATTTTACCACTCAGGAGGGCCGATGAGCCACTTAGACAACGGTTTCCGTTCACTCGACTTAAAACGTTTCCCGGAAACGGACGACGTTAACCCGCTTCAGGCGTGGGAAGCGGCGGATGAATATCTGCTGCAACAGTTGGATGAGACAGAAATTAGCGGCCCGGTTCTGATCCTGAATGATGCTTTCGGCGCATTGGGTTGTGCGCTGGTCGAACATACCCCGTACAGCATCGGTGACTCCTATTTAAGCGAGCTGGCGACGCGCGAGAACCTGCGCCACAATGAGCTCGATGAAGGCAGCGTGAAGTTCCTCGACAGCACCGCGGAGTATCCGCAGGCGCCGGGCGTGGTGCTGATTAAGATCCCGAAAACCATGGCGCTGCTGGAACAGCAGCTGCGTGCGCTGCGTAAGGTCGTAACACCCGAGACGCGCATTATCGCGGGTGCAAAAGCGCGTGATATCCACACCTCGACCATTGAGCTGTTCGAGAAAGTGCTGGGGCCAACCACCACCACCCTGGCGTGGAAAAAAGCGCGCCTGATTAACTGTACCTTCAGCGAGCCAGCCCTGTCTGACGCGCCAGAAACCCTGAGCTGGAAGCTGGAAGGCACCGACTGGACCATCCACAACCACGCTAACGTCTTCTCCCGCACCGGTCTGGATATCGGCGCGCGCTTCTTCCTTGAGCATCTGCCGGAGAATCTGGAAGGGGAGATCGTTGACCTCGGCTGCGGTAACGGGGTGATCGGGCTGACGCTGCTGGCGAAGAACCCGGAGGCCAGCGTGGTGTTTAGCGATGAGTCGCCAATGGCCGTGGCGTCCAGCCGTCTGAACGTGGAAACCAACATGCCGGAAGCGCTGGATCGCTGCGAGTTTATGATCAACAACGCGCTGTCGGGCGTGGAGCCGTTCCGCTTTAACGCCGTGCTGTGCAACCCGCCGTTCCACCAGAAACATGCCCTGACCGATAACGTCGCCTGGGAGATGTTCCACCACGCGCGTCGCTGCCTGAAAATTAACGGTGAGCTGTACATCGTGGCCAACCGCCACCTGGACTACTTCCACAAGCTGAAGAAGATTTTCGGCAACTGCACCACCGTGGCCACCAACAACAAGTTCGTGGTGTTGAAGGCGGTTAAGACGGGTCGCCGTCGTTAAGATTGTTATGCCGGGCGGCGCTGCGCTTGCCCGGCCTACAAAGACTGTTAAATCTCCAACGCTAATTTCGTCCCCTGGGCAATCGCCCGTCTTGCATCCAGCTCCATCGCCACGTCGCACCCGCCAATCAGATGCACCGTTTTTCCCGCGTCGCGCAGTGGCTCCGCCAGATCGCGTTTTGGCTCCTGCCCGGCACACAAAATCACATGATCGACGCGTAGCAGCTGCGGCTCGCCATTGATCAATACGTGTAACCCCTCGTCATCGATCTTCTGATAACTCACCCCTGGGATCATCTTCACCCCGCGCGAGAGCAGGGTGGCGCGGTGGATCCAGCCGGTGGTTTTTCCTAGTCCTTCCCCCGGTTTGCTGGCCTTACGCTGGAGCATCACAATCTGACGCGGGCTTTTTGGCAGCTGTGGTCCCTCCGGGCGCAAACCGCCGACCTGATTCAGGCTGGTGTCGATCCCCCACTCCTCGCAGAATTCCGCGATGTTCTGGCTGGTGGGTTCCCCCGACTGGCTCAGGTACATGGCGGTATCAAACCCGATCCCGCCGCAGCCGATAATCGCCACCCGATCGCCCACCGGTTTTTTGTCGCGCAGCACCTCGAGATAGCTCATTACCTTCGGATGATCGATGCCGTCGATCGCAGGCGTGCGCGGGGCAATCCCGCTGGCAAGGATCGTCTCTTCAAAGTCGATCAGATCCTGCGCGGACACCCGCTGGTTTAGCCGCAGATCGACCCCGGTGAGGTCGATCATCCGCGCGTAATAGCGCAGCGTCTCGTAAAACTCCTCCTTGCCGGGGATTTGTTTGGCGATATTAAACTGCCCGCCGATCTCAGGCAGCGCATCAAACAGCGTCACGCTGTGCCCGCGCGACGCGGCATTCACCGCAAACGCCAGCCCCGCCGGGCCAGCGCCTACCACCGCCAGCCGTTTTTTAGTTACCGCTGGCACCACCGGCATTCTGGTTTCATGGCAGGCGCGCGGGTTGACCAGACAGGAGGTCACTTTGCCGACGAAGATCTGATCCAGGCAGGCCTGGTTGCAGCCGATACAGGTGTTGATCTCATCCGCACGACCGCTTTGCGCCTTAGAGAGGATCTCCGCATCGGCGAGGAAAGGCCGCGCCATCGACACCATATCGGCATCGCCGTTAGCGAGCAGATCGTCCGCCACCTGGGGATCGTTAATGCGGTTGGTGGTCACCAGCGGGATCGACACTTTGCCTTTCAGCCTGCGCGTCACCCAGCTGAACGCCGCGCGCGGCACCGGGGTGGCGATGGTCGGGATCCGTGCCTCGTGCCAGCCGATCCCGGTGTTGATGATGGTTGCGCCCGCCGCTTCAATCGCCTGCGCCAGCTGGACGGTCTCCTCGAAGGTGCCGCCGCCCTCCACCAGGTCGAGCATCGACAGGCGATAGACGATAATAAAATCGCTCCCGACGCGTTCACGCACCGCACGCACCACTTCAACCGCAAAGCGCATCCGGCGGGCATAATCCCCGCCCCATTCGTCCTCGCGCTGGTTGGTGCGCGCGGCGAGGAATTCGTTGATCAGATAGCCTTCGGAGCCCATCACCTCCACGCCGTCGTAACCCGCTTCCCGCGCCAGCGCAGCGCAGCGGGCGAAGTCGTCAATCAGCGTGAGGATTTCATCGTGGGTGAGGGCGTGGGGCGTAAAGCGGTTGATCGGGGCCTGGATCGCCGACGGTGCCACGAGGTTCGGCTGATAGCTGTAGCGCCCGGTATGCAGAATTTGCAGGGCGATTTTGCCGCCCTCGTTGTGTACCGCGTCAGTCACGATCCGGTGATGGGGCAGCTGTGCCACATCGTTCAGTACCGCGCCGCCCTCCATCCCGACGCCAGAAAGGGCAGGGGCCACGCCGCCGGTGACAATCAGCGCCACCCCGTGACGGGCGCGTTCGGCGTAGAACGCGGCCAGCCGCTCGGCACCGTCCGGACGCTCTTCCAGACCGGTATGCATCGAGCCCATTAACACACGGTTTTTGAGCGTGGTGAACCCCAGATCAAGGGGGGCGAACAGCGACGGGTAGTGGCTCATAAACGCTTCCAGTGTAAAATTATTGTTATGTGGTCGGATGAGTTACTAATTTAGCCAGCGGCGGGAGAAAGGTAAAAAAAGGATCGAATGAATGTGATGAGATTCAAAAAGTATGGGCAGTTGTAGGCCGGATAAGCATAGCGCCATCCGGCATTTTTTTTACGGCGCCACAGACCGCACCAGTCCCGGAGCCTGCCACATGGAGGTGGTCAGCCCGCTGTCCACCAGTCCGAGCTGATCGGCATACACCGCCTGCCATTTCTGCATCATGCCGTCGTACAGCTCCCGGTGCGCCGGGTTCGGCGTAAACTCCCGACTCCACTTCACCAGCTTCTCGCCCGTCGCGGCCATATCGCTATACAGCCCGGCACCGGTTCCCGCGGCAATGGCGCAGCCCAGGGCGGTGGCCTCTTTCACCTCCGGCACCCGTACCGGCAGGCCGGTGACGTCGCTTAATATCTGGCTCCACAGCGCCCCTTTCGCGCCGCCGCCGGCAAACACCAGACCGTCAAAATTCACCCCGGAAAATTGCGATATCTGCGCCAGGTTACAGGCGGAGACGATCGCTGCGTTCTCCTCAAGTGCCCGGAACAGGGTTGCTTTATTGCATTTTTCCGGGTCGATGGAGAGGTTAATAAACGACGGCGCGGCGTGATACCACTGCTTAAAGTGCATCGCGTCGGAGAAGATCGGCATCACCCCGTGGGAGCCCGCCGGCACCCGGCTGGCCATCTCCTCCATCAGGGCGTAGGTGTCCATCCCCATCCGCCCGGCAATCAGTTTTTCTTCCGCGCAGAAGGCGTCGCGGAACCAGCGCATGGTCAGTCCGGTGAAGAAGCTGATCGACTCCGCCTGGGCCATGCCGGGGATCACGTGCGGGTTTACGCGGATGTTCATCTGCGGATCGGTACGTACCTGCGGCAGGTTGACCACCTGCTGCCAGAAGGTGCCTCCCAGCACCGCGGTTTGTCCGGCGCGCACCACTCCCAGTCCCAGACAGCCCAGCTGCACATCGCCGCCGCCCATCACTACTGGAGTGCCTTCCCGCAGGCCGCTCTGCTGTGCAGCTTCTTTCGTAACGGCACCCAGCAGGGTGCCGGTCTCTTTTACCGGGGAGAGAATATCGGCGCGCAGCCCAGCCATATCCAGCAGCGCCGGACGCCAGTCGCGGGAGAAGAGATCTAACATGCCGGTGGTGCCCGCGTTGGACGGATCCACCGCCAGCTCACCGGAGAGCTTCGCCGCCAGCCAGTCGCTGATCATGGTGATGGTGGCCGCGTTGCGATAGATATCCGGGCGATGGTGCGCGAGCCATAGCAGGCGCGGCATGGCGCTCAGGGCCAGGGTCTGGCCGGAGACGTCATACACTTCGGATTCAAAGCGGAAGTCGTGGATCTCTTTCAGCTCGGACACTTCGCGGCTGGCGCGGGCATCAACGTTGGCGCAGGCCCAGATGGCGTCGCCTTTGCGGTCGTAGAGGACGATCCCTTCCCGCATCGAGCAGCAGGCGACGGACTGGATATCCGCCGGGCTCAGCTGCGCCCGCTCCAGCGCCTGGTGAATACACTGGCAGGCCAGCCGCCAGTTGGTGTCGAGGTCAAACTCCATCGAGCCGGGGACGTTCTCCACGCTCAGGTGTTTCCACTCCGCCTGGCCGACAGCGACCTGGTTGCCCAGCAAATCGAAAATAACGGCGCGAACGCTTCCCGTCCCTGCATCTAACGCTAAAAGGTAACTCATGAGCTTGCCTCATCGTAAGCGCAGGGCAGACAGGCTCTTATTTTGCCAGAGCCAGCACCGCGCGGGCTGTCGTCTCTTCCGTCACCAGGCCATTGATACGGCGACCGTTCAGTGCGGCATAAATCGCATCGGCTTTCTCTTCCCCTCCGGCGACGCCGACGATGACCGGCAGTTGCGCCAGTTCATCGAGGGTGACGCCAAGTAATTCCTGGTGGATCTCCAGCTCCTCTACCCGCTCGCCGTTGGCGTTAAGGAAATAGCCGAGGATATCGCCCACCGCCCCTTTGCGGGCAAACATCAGCTGCTCGCCTTCGCTGATATAGCCGGAGCGCAGGATGGTGGCATCCCGGCGCTGGTTCACCGAGCCAATCCCGACCACCGCCACATCGGCGGCAGTGGCGGCGAGGATCACATCCCGCACGCTGGACTCCCGCTTTAAAATCCCGGCCACGTCTGCGGATGAGACCCGCAGCGGGGCAGGGATCATGCTGATGCTGCAGGCGGCGTCCAGCTGGCCAATGCCGGTCATGTAAGGTCCGACGCCGCCGGAAAGCGTCACCAGCCGCACCTGCTGGGAGCTGATAAAGCCGCTTAAGTGCTGAATGCAGCTCATGGTGGTTTCACCAAATCCCACCGCCAGCAGCTGGCCGGGTTCCAGCACCCCCATTAACGACTGCGCGGCACCAATGCCTAAACGCACGCTCATCGGCGGGGTGTTCAGGGCTGGCAGCACGCGGGCCAGCCGCAGGCCGAAGCGCTGCTGGAGTTCGGTCTCCAGCGCCAGACAGCCCTCGTAGCGGGAGTTGATCTGTACCCGGATCACCCCGGACTGTCGACCCTTCTCCAGCAGCCGCGAAATCTTGAGCCGCGGTAATCCCAGCCGCTCGCCGATATCGTTCTGCGTCAGGCCGTCGTGGTAGTAGCACCACGCCACGCGCGCCACCAGTTCCTCTTCCGTTAGTGCCAGTCCGGCAAATCGTCCCTCTTCGGCAACGCGTTTCTCAGCCATATTTGAACTCTTATCAAAATTTAGATCATATGTTCGCTCTGCCGCAGGTTGAATGTGTGAGCCACACGGCAAAACGGATATTCCGGAATGTTTCTGCATTATCGGGATCATATCCATCAAACTGTGATCCCTGCACGGTTGTAAATATAGTTCACCGTCTACGCTTTTGAACATTATTAATTTCAAAAATCATTTGTTCAATGGCGGAGCGATAATGACAGCACTTATCGAGGCGCGCGGGATCCAGAAGCAGTTTTCCGGCGTTCCTGTACTGAAAAACATTGATTTCACTCTGCTTGCGGGCCAGGTGCACGCCCTGATGGGCGGCAACGGCGCGGGAAAATCGACCCTGATGAAGATCGTCGCCGGGGTCGAAACTGCCGATCGCGGTGAACTTTCTATCGGCGGGCAGCCTTTTGCTCGCCTCAAACCGGGCCAGGCGCACCAGCTTGGCATCTATCTGGTGCCCCAGGAGCCGATGCTGTTCCCGAACCTCAGCGTGCGGGAAAACATCCTCTTCCGTCTGCCGCGCGAGCAGGATATCGCCCGACGGCTGGCCGATAAGCTGGAGCAGCTTCAGTGCCAGCTCAATTTAGACGCCGCGGCCAGCACGCTGGAGGTGGCGGATCAACAGATGGTGGAGATCCTGCGCGGGCTGATGCGCGAGGCCAGAATGCTGATCCTCGATGAGCCCACCGCCTCGCTGACCCCGGGGGAAACCGAACGCCTGTTCCGCCAGATCCGCGCCTTACAGGCCGCGGGGGTTGGCATCGTCTTTATCTCCCACAAGTTGCCCGAAATCCGCCAGCTCGCCAGCCACGTCTCGGTGATGCGCGACGGAGCGATCGTCCTGAGCGGTGAAACCGCGCAGTTTGATGATAATGCGCTGATTGCCGCCATGACCCCGGTCAGCCGCGAACAGGGGCTGAGCGATACGCAAAAGCTGTGGCTGGCGCTGCCGGGTAATCGCCGCACCCAGGCCCAGGATTTCCCGGTCCTACGGGTGGAGAGCCTCACCGGGGAGGGCTTTATCGATCTGGATCTTGAGATCTACGCCGGGGAGATCGTCGGCCTGGCCGGGCTGGTGGGTTCCGGGCGCACCGAGTTTGCCGAAACCCTGTACGGCCTGCGCCCGCCGCGCGGGGGCAAGATCTGGCTCGAAAACCAGCAGATCGACAGCGATCCGGTCAGCGCCCGGCTGGAGAAAGGGCTGGTCTATCTCCCGGAGGACAGGCAGGTCTCCGGCCTGTTTCTTGATGCGCCGGTCCGCTGGAACACGGTGGCCCTGAATGAACCCTCGCTCTGGCAGCAGCGCAAACGCGAGGCGGCGGTGGTGGAACGCTATCACCGGGCGCTGGGGATCAAACTCAACGGTCCGGATCAGACCGTGCGCACCCTGTCGGGGGGCAATCAGCAGAAGGTGCTGCTGGCACGCTGCCTGGAGGCCAATCCGCTGCTGCTGATCGTCGATGAACCGACCCGCGGGGTGGACGTCTCCGCCCGGGCCGATATCTATCAGCTGATCAAAAGCGTGGCGGCACAAAACGTGGCGGTGCTGATGATCTCCAGCGACATGGATGAGTTTCCGGGTCTGGCGGATCGGGTGCTGGTGATGCATCAGGGGGTGCTGAGCGGGGAACTGCCGCGCCACGCCGTCAGTCTTGACCGCATGATGGCCCTGGCCTTTGGAGGACAGGCATGAAAACACTGCTGAAAAACCGCGAGCTCAGCGCCCTGCTGGCGATCCTGGCCCTGTTTGTGGTGCTGGTGGCGCTTAACCCGGCCTACCTCAGCCTGCAGACCCTGGGGATGATCTTTGCCAGTTCGCAGATCCTGATCCTGCTGGCGCTCGGCGCCGGGCTGGTGATGCTGACCCGCAACATTGACGTCTCGGTCGGCTCGATTGTCGGACTCTGCGCCATCGCCGTGGGGGTAGCGCTGAACAACGGCTACGGCCTGCCGGTGGCGATCCTGTTTGCGCTGGCGATCGGGGCGCTGGCGGGGGCCTTCAACGGCCTGCTGGTGGTGGGGCTGCGCATTCCGGCGATTGTCGCCACCCTCGGTACGCTGGGGCTATGGCGCGGGGTGATGCTGCTCTGGACCGGCGGGAAGTGGATTGAAGGCCTGCCGGTGAGCCTCAAAGCGCTGTCGGAGCCGGTGGCGCTCGGCATCTCACCGCTGGGGATGGTGGTGCTGGCGATCGCCGCCCTCGGAGCGTGGATCCTGTCGCGCACCGCCTTTGGCCGGGATTTTTACGCCGTCGGGGATAACCTTGCCGCCGCCCGTCAGCTGGGCGTGGCGGTGAACCGCACCCGGATGGCGGCCTTTACCCTCAACGGCGTGCTGGCGGCCTGCGCCGGGATCGTCTTCGCCGCGCAGATCGGCTTCGTGCCGAACCAGACCGGCAGCGGGCTGGAGATGAAGGCTATCGCCGCCTGCGTGCTGGGGGGCATCTCCCTGCTCGGCGGCACCGGGACTTTAATCGGCGCGCTGCTGGGGGCCTTCTTCCTGACCCAGATCGACACCGTGCTGGTGCTGTTCCGTCTCCCGGCCTGGTGGAATGACTTTATCGCTGGCCTCGTGCTGTTGGGGGTGCTGGTGCTTGACGGGCGGCTGCGCCAGGCGCTGGCGCGTCATCAGCGAGCGCTGAAGTACAGCCGTTTCCAGCCGGGCAACAAAGGGGGTAAGCACGTCACCCCGTTTCGCAAACGCAACAAAGAGGTGGCGTAGATGAAGTTTAACTGGGAGTGGGCGCTGCTGCTGTTACTGGTGCTGGAGATCCTGCTGTTTGGCACCCTCAACCCGCGGATGCTCGACATCAACATGCTGCTGTTCAGTACCAGCGATTTTATCTGCATCGGCATCGTGGCCCTGCCGCTGACGCTGGTGATCATCAGCGGCGGGATCGACATTTCGCTCGGCTCGACCATCGGCCTGTGCGCCATCGCCCTGGGGGTAATGATGCAATCCGGTGTGCCGATGGTGGCGGCGGTCCCGCTCACCCTGCTGCTCGGGCTGCTGTGCGGCCTGTTTAACGCATTGCTGATCCACTACACCGGCATCAGCCCGCTGGTGATCACCCTCGGCACTCTCTACCTGTACGGCGGCGGGGCGCTGCTGCTGTCGGGAATGGCCGGGGCGACCGGCTACGAAGGCATTGGCGGCTTTCCGGAGAGCTTCACCGCCTTTGCCAACCTGACGGTTATCGGCCTGCCGATCCCGCTGGTGCTGTTCGCATTTATTACTTTCTTCTTCTGGCTGATCGTCCACCGCGGGCGCTTTGGCCGCCACCTGTTTCTGATTGGGCAGAACCCGCGCGCGGCGCGCTATGCGGCCCTGTCGGTGAACGGCATGCCCTATGCGCTGTATGGCCTGGTGGGCGTCGCCTCGGCGATTGCCGCTCTGGTGATGGTCTCCTATTTCGGTTCGGCGCGTTCCGATCTGGGGCGCGACCTGCTGATGCCTGCGCTTACCGCGGCGGTGCTCGGCGGGGCGAATATCTACGGCGGTTCAGGTTCGGTACTGGGTACGGCGCTGGCGGCGTTGCTGGTGGGGTATCTGCAGCAGGGATTACAGATGGTTGGCATCCCCAATCAGGTGTCGAGCGCGCTGTCAGGGGCGCTGCTGGTTGTGGTGGTGATGGGGCGTTCGCTGAGCCTGCATCGTGAATGGGTGCGGTCTCTTCTCACAAAAAATACCCGGAGCGTATGATGAAAATAAAACTGATGGTGCTGGCCGTGGCGTTAAGCGTGGCGACGGCGCAGGCGGCGGATCGCATCGCGTTTATCCCGAAACTGGTGGGGGTCGGCTTCTTTACCAGCGGCGGCAATGGCGCAAAAGAGGCGGGTAAAGCGCTGGGGGCGGAGGTCACCTACGACGGCCCGACCGAGCCGAGCGTCTCCGGGCAGGTGCAGCTGATCAATAACTTCGTTAACCAGGGCTACAACGCCATTATCGTCTCGGCGGTATCGCCGGATGGCCTCTGCCCGGCACTGAAACGCGCCATGCAGCGCGGGGTGAAAGTCCTGACCTGGGATTCCGACACCAAACCGGAGTGCCGCAGCATCTACATCAACCAGGGCACCCCGGAACAGCTCGGCGGCCTGCTGGTGGAGATGGCCTCGAAGCAGGTCACCAAACCGGCCGCCAAAGTGGCCTTCTTCTACTCCAGTCCCACCGTTACCGATCAGAACCAGTGGGTGAACGCGGCGAAAGCCAAAATCGCCAAAGAGCACCCCGAGTGGCAGATCGTCACCACCCAGTTTGGCTATAACGATGCCACCAAATCCCTGCAGACCGCCGAAGGGATCTTAAAAGCGTACCCGGATCTGGATGCGATCATCGCCCCGGATGCCAACGCCCTGCCTGCGGCGGCCCAGGCGGCAGAAAACCTGAAGCGTGAAGGGGTGGCGATCGTCGGCTTCAGCACCCCGAACGTGATGCGTCCATACGTGGAGCGCGGCACGGTGAAAGCCTTTGGTCTGTGGGATGTGGTGCAACAGGGCAAAATTGCGGTCAATGTCGCCGATCGTTTGCTGAAAAAAGGCGATCTTAACGTCGGCGACAGCGTGGAAGTGAAGGATATCGGCACGCTGAAGGTGGAGCCGAACAGCGTCCAGGGCTATCAGTATGAAGCGAAAGGCAATGGCATCGTGCTGCTGCCGGAGCGGGTGGTGTTCACCAAAGAGAACATCAACAACTACGACTTCTGACAGGGGGGAACATGGCTGATTTAGACGACATCAAAGAAGGTAAGAACTTTGGCATCGACCGACCGCAGCAGAACGTGCCTTTTACCCTGAAGGGTTGCGGGGCGCTGGACTGGGGAATGCAGTCACGTCTGGCGCGGATCTTCAATCCCGCCAGCAACCGCACGGTGATGCTGGCCTTCGATCATGGTTATTTCCAGGGGCCGACCACCGGGCTGGAGCGCATCGATCTCTCCATTGCGCCGCTGTTTGCCGAAACCGACGTGCTGATGTGTACCCGCGGTATTCTGCGCAGCACCGTGCCGCCCGCCACCAATAAACCGGTGGTGCTGCGCGCCTCCGGGGGCAATTCGATGCTGGGTGAACTCTCCAACGAGTGTGTGGCGGTGGCGATGGAAGATGCCCTGCGCCTGAACGTCTGCGCGGTAGCGGCGCAGGTCTATATCGGCAGCGAGTATGAACACCAGTCGATCAATAACATCATCAAGCTGGTGGATGCGGGCAATCGTTACGGCATCCCGACCCTGGCGGTGACCGGGGTCGGCAAGGAGATGGCCCGCGATGCGCGCTACTTCTCCCTTGCCAGCCGCATCGCCGCCGAGATGGGAGCCCAGTTCGTTAAAACCTATTTTGTGGAAGAAGGGTTCGAGAAAGTGACCGCCAGCTGCCCGGTGCCGATTGTTATCGCCGGGGGCAAAAAGCTGCCGGAGCTTGAGGCGCTGGAGATGTGCTTCCGCGCCATCGACCAGGGGGCGTCGGGTGTCGATATGGGACGGAACATCTTCCAGTCCAGCGCGCCGCTGGCGATGCTGAAGGCGGTGAAGAAGGTGGTGCACGAGAAGATGAGCGCCCACGAGGCGTACCAGTTCTGGCAGGAGGAAAAACAAGGAGAAGTGCAATGAACGTGACCTTAGTGGAGATCAACATTAAGCCGGACAGGGTGGACGAGTTTCTGGAGGTGTTTCGCGCCAATCACGAAGGGGCGATCCAGGAGCCAGGCAACCTGCGGTTCGACGTGCTGCAGGATCCGCGGGTGAAAACCCGGTTCTTTATCTATGAGGCGTACAAGGATGAGGAGGCGGTGCAGGCGCATAAGCAGACCCCGCACTATCTGGCGTGCGTCGAGAAGCTTGAAGATTTGATGTCGGAGCCGCGTAAAAAACGCTGTTTTGTCGGGTTGATGCCGGCGTAGCAATTGTGCGGGCTGATGCCCGGTGGCGCCACCGGGCATCAGTCCGCACAATTCGGGGTCAGTTTGGATATCGAAGATTATTGTACGTTAAGGTTTTTTTTTAACCACTCAGGTGTGAGAAAACCGCTCTCTGAGCGGATTCTCGTATCTTGATGAGCGATGCTGAGATCTTCTCTAAAACGATCTTAAGAAGATCCTTCTGAATCTTTGATCGTAATAGTATAGGTTTTGTCGAAATCTCCTGATTTTGAAAGCATTCCGCCACCTAAGCCGCCATGTATTCGTACTTTAGCTATACCTGCTTTTGTTGGTGTCCCCCTAATCTGAATGCAATTATTGAATTCATTATCATCACAATACTGTAGGTGGAGACCTAAATTATCTGGATAAATATCTCCTGCAATGACTTGCTTACCATAAATATCATAAGAAAGAACTATTCCACCAAATATATTTATTTGGTTATAATAGGGTACCCCAACAGTTGCGTCATGAAGAGTTTCTCCTTCTGGAGTAAATTCTGCCTGTAACGAACAGGCGGATAATAAAAGCAAAAATAAAATAAAAAATGTTTTTCTCATTTTTATTTCAATGGCTTAAAAACCATTCCTCCAAAAAATCTGTTAATGAAAAATTGCAGATCTCTTTTAGGCTTTATCCAGTTTCTTGTTTTCCCCCAAGAAAATAATTTCAAACTAACATATCCATTGTCACCTTGCGTTACAGAACCATCCCATACAACCCAGTGTGTAGGTAATGTTGTGGGATTTGTACTACCTTCAAGCAGTCCATCATTTATTAATGTCACGACTTTATAACCTTGCTCTACATACTTATTTAAATCTCTGATTCCCTGGACTCCTGCCTGAGTGATCCCTACATTACTAAAAACTATTTCATAACCGGCCTTTTCAAACCACTCCGTCAGTGTTTGCCACATTGTGATCCCCGCCACTGGAGAATCAAGAGCATCAAAGCTCAGCACAGTATTCTCTGAATCCCTTAGCCCGGCCAGCGTCATCCAGTCAGTACCGGCTATCTTTGGCCTGCCGTCATCAAAGTAAAATGTACCTGTTGGGTGTCGGCAACCTTCACCAGGTGAGATGATTAAGTCACCTATTTTAGTTTTCCCGTACCTCCAAAGTTCACGGGCAGCTTGCGCATACACATCAGGGCGATCCTTTAGCACACAGTAAAAAAATGCAGCAGGTCCACATACACTTGCTGCTATTTGATTAGGGAAATCAAATCCGTTAAATCTTTCATCTATTTGACGTTCTATTAAATTTTTATCAAAAGGGTCTCTGGGATTGCCAATGGGGTATTCCTTTGCAATAAATTGACGTTCCGGGATGGTGATTTTAATCAGCTTTGTTTCGCCCCCCTGACTCTCAGGTTTCATTGTCCCTTTTGACTCAAAATAACAGGGGTTCTCCCGCTTCACCGGAGACCAGGATTTGCCTGACGAAAATTCTTCCAGCGTGTACATTTTAGTGAACGGAACAGGTATAACACAGTGCGTATGCAACATGGTTTTTCGATAAAGTTTCATTTCCATAATATAAATTGTCGAGAGTGACTCGTTTATATTTCCGGTCATGTGACTCTGTGTTTCATAATTGCCCAGAAACGGCTGTTGCTTCGTATCCACCAAGGGGGATTTATTCCTGCTGGAGTCCATGCGATAAATGCACAGGTCATACAGCAAAGAATCAGCCGGGACATTAGAGTTAATACGGGTACTGAGATGGTAAACAGCCATAATTAATCCATTAATATATGCAGGTTAATATTTTCAGCGGATTCAGCATAATGCCATCCGGTAACCCCGTGTTCATCGGTAACACCAGCTTCAGAACGTCCGTCCGGGAACATCAGAGTGTAGCGGCAACCAGCCATTAGCTGGCCATCGTCACCGGCGCACTGAAAGCGAATACAGTTCCGGGCGCCGGAATCCTGTGCCTGCTGCGCCGGGACAGGCGACTGACTGGTATTGCGGGAGGTCAGGGAGCCAGTGCCTGTGCTGGTAGACTGCGTGGCTGAACCGTAAACATAGTGGTCTGGGCAACGGCACAGCACTCTGTCACCTGTGGCCGCATACGCTTTGCCTTCTTCTGCCCAGTCCTGCGCGGAGGCAAGGATTTCAAAATACCCGTTGCATTTGCAGCATGATGCCTTGTCGCCGGTCCGGGCTATTGCTTTACTTCCTTCAAACCAGGACGCAGTCGCTGAAATGATTTCTCCGTAACTCGTTTTATCACCAAGACAGGCCAGTGCTCTTGCCATCATTAATCCCTCAATATATAAGCGGTTATCCTCACTGGCATCATACAACAATCACAACTTAACCAAAATTACCCGTTTCTGATTGCCGGTGTAGTGCCTGAATGCGGCATATCTGGGAGGTGCTGTACCCTGTCGCATCTGCCGTTTCACGGATACTCAGTTTCTTGACCTGCCGGTAGTACAGGACTTTCTGATGTCGTTCCTGATCGGCCTGTTTTCCCCGGTATTTTCCCAGTGTATGAGCCCGTTCGATTCCCTGTTTTGCCGCTGGCGGCTCAGCCAGGCCTTATGTGACATTGCGGCCAGTATTACTCGACCACTACACCATGAGGGGGCGATCCAGGAGCCAGGCAACCTGCGGTTCGACGTGCTGCAGGACCCGCGGGTGAAAACCCGGTTCTTTATCTACGAGGCGTACAAGGATGAGGAAGCGGTGCTGGCGCATAAGCAGACCCCGCACTATCTGGCGTGCGTCGAGAAGCTTGAGGACCTGATGTCGGAGCCGCGTAAAAAACGCTGTTTTGTCGGGTTGATGCCGGCGTAGCACATATAGCGGAATTGGGTTTTGTAGGCCGGGCAAGCGCAGCGCCGCCCGGCGTTTTTCAGACCAGCGCCAGCATCTGAACCCGCGCCGTGGCGCCCGGCATCAACCGCTGCAGGTTACTGACCAGCTCATCGCCCGCTGCTTCCAGCGCTGATAAAGGCATGGCGGGTAGGCTTTCGAGAATAAACCACATGGTCTGCGCCTGGCTGTCCAGCCGGGTGCGCACTCCCTGTCGCCAGTTCCAGCGTCGGCAGGTCACTCCCACGTCATCCCGCCAGATAACCTCGCCCGCATCGGGATACTCCACGCTGGGTTGACCCTCTTTAAAGGTATCAAAAGGCTCGCTGCCGTCGGCCAGCGTCAGCCGCGGTGCCCCGGTATAGGCGGCGAGATTCTCTCCGCCCACCGGAATGGCGTAGCGGATGCTGATCGCATTGTAGATATCCACCACCGGATCGAGCGGCGGTAGCGTACCGTCTTTCAGCACCCGCTTGCGCAGGGCGCTGGCGGAGGAGGGGGTACGTTTCGGTTTAGCGCCGAAGGCTTTAAACACCTCATCCCAGGCAGCGAGATGGGCCTCGGCCCAGGGCACGTCATCGTTGATGACCTGCTGGCAGGCTTGGGTTAACGCGGCGGAGGCCACCTCCGGGGCGGTAATGGGCGCAGCTTCAACCACAATACTCAGCGCGCGGAACCCCGGGGCGATCCCGGCAAGACGCGGATCTATTGACGGCGTGAGGGGAGACATAAATAATCCTGTATCGACTGTTTTAGACCATGGTAATGACCAGTGACTGATAAAGTCAATATAATGACTGCGCAGGGCGCAGATGTGGCCCAGGTAAGCCTGGCGGTCGCGAACCGTATCCGCACCTGGCGGAAAGAGAAAAAGCTGTCCCTGGACGAGCTGTCCCGCCGGGCCAGCGTCAGCAAGGGGATGCTGGTGGAGATCGAAAAAGGGGCCGCGAACCCCAGCATTGCGATCCTCTGCAAGCTGGCCGCGGCACTGGGTGTCTCGGTGGCCGATATCGTCAACGTCGCCAGCGAGCCGCTGGTGCATGTTATCGAAGAAGCGGCGATCCCGGTGCTGTGGCACGGCGAGAAGGGCGGCAGCGCCCGGCTGCTGGCGGGCACCGCAGGCCCGGATATGATCGAGCTGTGGCGCTGGGAGATGCAGCCGGGAGAAAGCTTCAGCTCGTCCGGCCATCCGGCAGGCACCTTTGAACTGCTTCACGTCGAGGCGGGGGTATTAACGCTGAAGGTTGAAGAGAGCGTCACGCAGGTGGTCGCCGGCGCGTCGGCAGTAGCGAAAACCGAAGCGGCGCACAGCTATGGGAACGACGCGGAGAGCGTGCTGCGGTTCACCATGACGGTGGCGGAGTTTCATCGGTAGCATGAGATGCCGGGGGCGCTACGCTTGCCCGGCCTACAAAACTCCGCGGAATCATGTAGGCCGGGCAAGCGCAGCGCCGCCCGGCGTGTTTTACACTTCTTCCACACTCACGCGCAGCGCCTCAAGCGCCATCCGGGCTGCTTTCAACACCAGCTCACACTGCTCGATGGTCAGCGTCAGCGGCGGTTCAATGCGGATGGTCTTCGAGTTGTTGAGCGTTCCCGCTACCAGCACCCGCTGGCGGAACATCTCGCTCGCGAAGCTATAGCCGGTTTCGTTATCGACAAACTCAATCGCCATCAGCATCCCTTTGCCGCGCGCATCCTGTACCAGGTCCGGGTATTCACGCCCGAGCTGGCGGAAGCCATCCAGCAGCATATCGCCTTTCTGCTCCGCCTGGGCGGGCAGGTTCTGCTCCAGCAGCACGTTGATGGTGGCCAGCGCTGCGGCACAGGCCAGGGGGTTACCCCCAAAGGTAGTGGTGTGCAGGAATGGATTGTCGAACAGCACCGAGAAGACCTCTTCGGTAGCGACGGTAGCACCAATCGGCATCACGCCGCCGCCCAGCGCTTTGGCCAGACACAGAATGTCCGGCTGCACGTTCTCGTGCTCGCAGGCAAACATCTTGCCGGTACGCCCCATCCCGGTCTGCACTTCATCCAGGATCAGCAGTGCGCCAAACTCATCGCACAGCTTACGCACCGCAGGCAGATAGCCCACTGGCGGCAGGATCACCCCGCCTTCGCCCTGGATAGGCTCAAGGATCACCGCCGCCACGTCGTCGCCGGTTTTACGGCATTCAGACAGCGCGGAGCGCATGGCGTTGATGTCGCCGAACGGCACGTGGCGGAAGCCCGGCAGCAGCGGCATAAACGGCTTACGGAAGGCGGATTTCGCCGTGGCAGAGAGGGCACCTAACGACTTGCCGTGGAAGGCGCCGCTGGTGGCAATAAAGGTGAATTTCCCGCGCGGCGACTGGTACGCTTTGGCGAGTTTGATCGCCGCTTCGACCGATTCCGTGCCGCTGTTACAGAAGAAGCTGTATTTGAGTTTCCCCGGCGTCAGTGCCGCCAGCGTTTTTGCCAGCATCGCCCGCAGGGGATCCAGCAGTTCCTGGCTATGAAGGGGTTGTTTTGCAAGCTGATTTTGTACGGCGGAAACCACTACTGGATTACGGTGCCCCACGTTGAAAATACCAAATCCACCCAGGCAATCTACAAACTCCTGTCCCTGGGTGTCGACAAGCGTATTCAGACTTCCCGCCTGCCACTCTACGGCTCCGTAATCCCCGCCTGCTGTTACCGATTTTCTGTATTCCAAAAACCCGGGATTCACATGCTCTTTGAAGTAATCAATCACCTCGCGGTTAAGTTGTTTCATCTCCTCATGATCAAGCGTTCGCTTCTCAATGAGATTCAGTGCGTGCGCGGTACAGGCAAGAGCCGATGCGCTGGAGGGTAACCTGTTCAAGATGTGCTCCCGGGAATGGCGTATCACATGATACTGGATTAAGTATTGCAGGCTTTGCGCCACTTCCGGTGAGGGGGCAAAAATCGGGATAAACGCCAGGTTAAAATAATGTTACACAATATTTAATCATGCGAAACGCAATGTCGGCGGCAACGCATCGGGATTTTTCTGCAGCAGAATGCGCGTTTGCAGTGCATTCGCCCTGTTTTAGTGCGATCTGCTGCCGGGCAGGCGGAGCGGATAATCCTCCTTTGGGAGTAGTTTCGATACGAAATCATTTAATATCAATAGATTATAAAAACACACAAAAAATGCGGTTTAGTCCCGTTTTGCGATCTCGAGCATGTTTAACAACTAAAGATAAATTCGTTAACGCCGAAAAAACGTTACGCCCAAAAAATAACATTCAAGTAACCTGCAAGGGATGCCTATGTCGCCTCAACAATTTGTCACACAGTGTGAATACCCACTGAAAGATGACACTACCCTGATGTCCACCACCGATCTGCACAGCTACATTACCCAGGCCAATGACACTTTTGTCCAGGTGAGTGGTTACTCTCTGGGCGAGCTGGTGGGTCAGCCGCACAATCTCGTTCGCCATCCTGATATGCCAAAAGCCGCCTTTGCCGACATGTGGTACACCCTGCAGCAGGGTGAGCCCTGGAGTGGCATCGTGAAAAACCTGCGTAAAAATGGCGATCACTACTGGGTACGCGCTAACGCCGTGCCGATGGTGCGCAACGGCCAGACCACCGGGTACATGTCCATCCGCGTGAAAGCCACGCCGGAGGAGATTGCCGCCGTCGAACCTTTATATAAAGCACTCAACGAAGGGCGCAGTAAAAAGCGGGTGCATAAAGGGCTGGTGGTGGCGAAAGGCTGGACCGGCAAGCTGCCCGCGATGCCGCTGCGCTGGCGGGTACGCAGCGTGATGGCCGCGCTGTTCCTGGTGCTGGCGGGCGCGCTGTTCGCCACCGGGGCGAGCTGGGCAGCAATGGGGGTCAGCGCGCTGGTGATGTTGCTGGGAACCCTGCTGTTTGAGCAGCAGATTGTGCGCCCGGTCGAGAACGTGGCGCGTCAGGCGCTGAAGGTAGCGACAGGCGAACGCAACAGCGTTGAGCATTTTAACCGCAGCGACGAACTGGGGCTGACCCTGCGCGCGGTCGGGCAGCTCGGCCTGATGTGCCGCTGGCTGATCAATGATGTCTCCAGCCAGGTCATCAACGTGCGCGACGGCAGCGACCAGCTGGCGAAGGGGAATGACGACCTCAACGATCGCACCCACCAGACGGTGTCGAACGTGAAGCAGACCGTGGAGACCATGAACCAGCTGGCGATGACGGTGCAGAACAACACCCGCACCGCCGTGGACGCCGATAAGCTCTCCATCGCCGCCAGCGACGCCGCCACCCAGGGCGGACACGCGATGCAGACCGTGGTCAACACCATGGACGAAATTGCCGACAGCACCCAGCGTATCGGCTCGATCACCAAGCTGATTAACGATATCGCCTTCCAGACCAACATCCTGGCGCTGAACGCGGCAGTGGAAGCCGCAAGGGCGGGCGAGCAGGGGAAAGGCTTTGCGGTTGTGGCCGGGGAAGTACGCCATCTGGCCAGCCGCAGCGCCAGTGCTGCCAACGATATCCGCAAGCTGATCGACGCCAGCGCCAGTAAGGTGATGTCCGGTTCCGAGCAGGTGCATGCCGCCGGACGCACCATGGATGACATTGTGGAGAAGGTGCAGAACGTCACCCGGCTGATCGCCGAGATCAGCCTGTCTACGTCCGAGCAGGCCTCCGGCCTGTCGGAGCTGACTCGCGCGGTAGCCGAACTGGATTCCATTACCCAGAAAAACGCGGCGCTGGTCGAAACCAGCGCCCAGGTCTCGGCGATGGTGAAGCACCGGGCTAAACGTCTGGAAGATGCCGTAACCGTGCTCCATTAAGTCAGTAAGGTTCCGAAAAGGCCGTTTACTCCTGACAGGGTGAACGGCTTTATTTGTGATTATTTTTATCAGTTACCGTTAATGTAATATTAAATAACTAAATAAACCGCCTCAGTTAATTATCCCTGCCTAAGTCAGTTTCCCCCGATGCTCTGTCAAAAACACCTCTCCGGTGGTTACATAACGATCGATGAGACAAAATTAATAGTCTGCGCCTATCCATTGCCTGATTTATATAATAAAAAAGCGATCAAAGTCATAAAGTTAGCGTGAAAGTTACCGATAACGCTGATCGTCTGAGAAATGATCACAATGATGGAGTAAATATGTTCTTACATGATGTAAAGATCGGCACAAAATTATTTCTGGCGTTTGGGTTCTTTATTGTCCTGATGGGGATAAGTGCGAGTTTATCTCTGTTGAGCCTTAACCGGGCGAATAACGGGATGCAATCCATTATCAGCAACGATTATCCGACAACGGTAAAAGCGAACCAGTTAATCGAAAACTTCCAGGAATTTATTAGCACCCAACAGCTGATGTTGCTGGATGACCAGGGCCAGTACCGGGAGCAGTCAGAGCAGAAGCTGAAGACCATCAGCGAGCGCATTACCCTGATCCTCGGCGATCTGAACAACGCCCTGCAGGACAAGGCGTCCCAGCAGGTGCTGACCGATATTCGCGGCGTGCGCCAGCAATATCTCGACTCTCGCTATCGCATCCTGCAGGCGGTGCAGAGCAACGATCGCGCGGGTGCGATTCAGGAGATGATGACCACCACCCTCAGCCTGCAGCAGGCCTATAAGGCCAAAGTGCAGGAGCTGATTACCATTCAGAACAAGCAGATGCAACGCGCAGGCGTGGAGGTGGACGGCGACTTCAGAAGCAACCGTCTGCTGCTGATCCTGATCACCCTGTTCAGCGTGGCGGTGGGCAGCCTGATGGGTTGGTTTATCGTGCGCTCAATTACCCGTCCGCTGGGCCAGGCGGTCGATTTTGCCCGGTCGATTGCCGATGGCGATCTCACCGGGAGCATCGCCTCCCACGGTAAAGACGAAACCGGTCAGCTGCTCACTGCGCTGATGGAGATGAAAAACCGTCTGCTGGAGATTGTGCAGCAGGTGCAGTTCGGTTCGGAAAATATCTCCACCGCGGCGGCGCAGATTGTGGCGGGCAACCAGGACCTGGCGGCGCGAACCGAAGAGCAGGCCAGCTCGGTGGAACAAACGGCGGCATCGATGGAGCAGATCACCGCGACGGTGAAAAACACCGCGTCACATACCGGTGAAGCCACCACTCTCTCTGCGGATGCGGCCAAAGTGGTAAAAAACAACGGCGAGATGATGAAGCAGGTCACCAGTAAAATGCGCCTGATTAGCGAGACCTCGAACCGGATGTCCGACATTATCAACCTGATCGACTCCATCGCTTTCCAGACCAATATTCTGGCGCTGAACGCGGCGGTAGAGGCGGCACGCGCGGGTGAACACGGTCGCGGCTTTGCGGTAGTGGCCGGTGAAGTTCGCCAGCTGGCGCAGAAGAGCGCCACCTCGGCCAGTGAAATCCGCCAGCTGATTGAAAGCTCAACCAGCCAGACCCAGGACGGGATGGCGCTGGTGGAGAAAGCCAGCGGGCTGATTAACGGCATGGTGGGTAACGTCGAGGAGATGGATGTGATCCTGCGGGAGATCCGCCAGGCCAGCCATGAGCAGACGGAAGGGATCTCGCAGATCAACAGCGCGATTGGCCTGATTGACTCTACCACCCAACAGAACTCCGCTCTGGTGGAGGAGTCTGTTGCGGCGGCCTCATCCCTGAACGAGCAGGCGCTGAACCTGAAAGATCTGGTGAAAGTGTTCCGCGTACGCGGAGAAGTTACTGCTTAATCCAGCTGATTGATCTCCAGCGACGCGCGGTCAATAACCTCAATAATCTGTTTCAGCTGCGCGTCGCTTAATCCTTCCTGATTGACCTTCAAATCCAGCACCGCTTTAAAATTGTCGAGGGCCCGCTTCATCTGCGGGTTTTTACGCAGCTGGAAACCTACGCAGCGTGCTTTGATGCGCGCCTGAATGTTCTCAAGCTGCTCCAGGTTCTCATCCAGCCAGCGCTGCCCGGCTACGGTGATGGCAATCTGTTTGCGCCCGTTCTCTTCTTCGGTGATGGTGATAAATGCCTGATCCTGCAAAAAATCCAGCGTCGGATAGATCACCCCGGGGCTCGGCGTGTAGTTTCCCTGGGTCATGCTTTCAATCTCTTTAATCAGCTCATAACCGTGGCTGGCATTGCGGGTCAGGAGGTCCAGAATCACCAGTCTTAACTCACCGTGACCAAAAAAGCGCTGACGGCGTCCGCCGCCTTCGTGTGCCTGTCGCATAGGATTTTCCTTTATTTTGATATATCTAATTTATATCTAAATGAGTTTTAGATGCAATCTAAAACATCTTGCATTTTTTATTATTAGCAATCATTATCATTTAACTTTCAATTTCGATATATCGATTTCACTTTCACGAAGGCAAATTATGACCACAACCCGCTACCCCCAACGTGTCCGTAACGACCTGCGCTTTCGCGAGCTGAACGTGCTCCGCGTGGAGCGCGTCAGCGCCGGTTTTCAGCGCATCGTGTTAGGCGGCGAGGCGCTGGAGGGCTTCAGCTCCCGCGGCTTCGACGACCATTCCAAAGTCTTTTTCCCGGAAAAGGGCACCACCTTTGTACCGCCAGTGGTGACAGACGAGGGCGTGGACTGGGGTGACGGCGTACGTCCGCAGGCGCGGGATTACACCCCGCTGTATGACGCGGCCCGTCACGAGCTGGTGCTCGATTTCTTTATTCACGACGGTGGGGTGGCAAGCAGCTGGGCGGTGGACGCTAAGCCGGGGGATACTCTCTCCATCGGCGGCCCGCGCGGTTCGCTGGTGGTGCCGGAAGATTACGCCTGGCAGCTGTACGTCTGCGATGAGTCGGGCATGCCCGCCCTGCGCCGCCGTCTCGAAGCCCTGCGCGCCCTGCCGGTGCGCCCGGAAATTCATGCCGTGGTGACGGTGGGCGATGCCGCCTGCCAGGACTATCTGGCGCACTTAAGTGAGTTCAACATCCGCTGGGTGGTGGGGCATAACGAACAGGCGGTGGCGGACCATCTGGCGACGCTCACCGTGCCGGCAGAGGATTACTTTATCTGGCTGACCGGGGAAGGGAAGGTGGTGAAAAACCTGAGCCGCCTGTTTGAAACCGACGCTATCGATCAGAAGCTGGTGCGTGCCAGCGCTTACTGGCACGCCAAATAATCAGGCCACGTCGTCGAGCTGCGCTTCGCTGACCTGATGTTCGAGCGAGGCGCGCACCTCATGCAGGGCTTTCTCCTGCTGTGCAAAGTAAGCTTCCATATTGCTCAGCGAGGAGACCAGCAGCCAGGATTCCTCTTTTTCCAGCTCCGCCAGCTCGCTCATCAGGGTGTCGATTTGTTCGCGGACCTGGGCCATCTTTTTACGGATCCGCGTCAGATCGTTCAGCCTGTCGCTGGCCATCAGCGGCTCCAGCCCCTGATGCAGACGGGCCACCAGCGAGCGGATCGCTTTCACATCGCCACGCTGCTTCGCCTGGTTCAGCTGTACCATCATGGCATTCGCCTCGTCTTTCAGATCGTCCGCTACCAGATCCGGGTGGCAGAGCTTGCTTGCCTGGCGCCAGAGCCGTTTAAGCTCGTTCTGATCCTCTTCTGACAGCGCTTTGCCCTTGCGCAGGCGGATTTCGGCTTCATGCTGCTGCTCGCGATACTTTTCGTACTCGTCGTTGGCCTCGTCCCGTGCCTGGCGGGCAGGCTCCTCTTCGCGGGTTAACCCGGTTTCCAGCTCCTGGGCTTCGGCCAGCAGGTTGGCGATGAGGTTGCTTTGCTGCTGCAGATGCTTACGCGCCGCAGCGGCCTGCACCGAATCGGCGGGCAGATCGCGCCAGTGTTGGGTCAGGGTGGTCAGCACCTCGACCGCCTGGGCTACATACTGCTGACAGCGGCGATAGTCCGCTTCCCGACGGCGCGCTTCCGCCTGCTGGCGGCGCAGATTGAGTTCCGCCAGGGTTTTGCGCAGGGCGAGGATCTGGCTCATCAGCGGGCCGAGGCGGGTCAGGTAGATGTCGTTAAATTCATCCAGCTGCTGGACGCGGGCGTTACGGCGATCGATGAGATCGCGCAGGCGCTCTTCCAGCGCTTTCAGCTCCAGCTTGCTGGCGGCCAGCTGCGGATCGCGCCACGGGGTGACGGCGCGCTGGCTTTGTAACCAGCGGGCGATAGCCGCTATCGCGCCGGTGTAGTTTTTCTGCTCAAGCGCCACGACGATCGCCTGTAGCTCTTCGTCAAAGGCTTCGCTTTTCAACCGTGCCAGCTGGCTCTCGATGATGTCGTCATCTTCAAGCTCAATGGCGTTTTTAATGATTTCCAGCCGTTTGATCGGTGTGCTCATGATGCTTTTCGCTTTAGCGCTTAAGTATTTGAGTTAAGGATAGTTGTTGGGGAAGCAACAGGGAATAATACACATGTCTGATGAATGGCGCGACGGGGGAATGCGTTAATTTTGCGCCAGGTAATCCGGCTGCGGGATTTCAATAAATTCCTGGAACAGTGGAAAAGTCCGAAAAGTGCATGGATGGACGTTTACTCATATTTACAGAGTTTACTTTTTGACATAATTTGCCCCTTTTTTGTACGCCGGTCCGAAAACGGACAAAAGGCAGGGGGATGTTGTGAAGGTAAGGATGACCAGGTTAATCGGGCTTTTTGTCGGTATTATTTTGTGGCCGATCGGCAGTGCCCACGCAGCGCTCCTGTCGCCCGCCGACCGTAGTGCCGTCCAGCAACAGCAACAGCTGCTGCTGGATCAAAACCAGCGCCAGCGCGACGAGCTGGAGCGCAGCACGGTTCTTCCCCGGACGCCTTCCTCTCCTGCACTTTCTGCCCCTGACGGCCCCTGTTTTGTGATCTCCCGGATTGTGCTCGAGGGTGCCACCGCCATGCCGGATGTTGCCCAAAGCCGTCTGACTGCCCCCTGGCGCAACCAGTGCCTCGATATGGCAGCCCTCAACGACCTGACCCACGCGGTCTCCGACTGGTATATCAGCCGGGGTTATATCACCAGCCGCGCCTTTCTGACCGAGCAGGATCTGACCCACGGCACGCTGCATATCGCGGTGCTGGAAGGTAAGCTCCAGCAAATTCAGCTGGAGGGGGTGCCGGAACGCACGCTGAAGATGGCTTTTCCAGGACGGGTGGGCAAGATCCTCAACCTGCGCGACATCGAACAGGGGATGGAGCAGCTGAACCGGGTTCGTCAGACCCCGGTTCAGATTGAGATCCTGCCCGGCGACCGCCAGGGGTACTCCATCGTTAACCTCACCGCCGCCCCGGAATTCCCGCTGACCGGCTCCCTCAGCTTTGATAACAGCGGGCAAAAGAGCACCGGCACCGGCCAGCTCAGCGGGGTTCTGATCGGTAACAACCTGCTGGGGATCGCTGATAAATGGTTTATCAGCGGCGGACGCAGCAGTGATTTTTCCAGCAGTAAGGACGCGCAAAATTTTGCCGCGGGCGTCAGCGTGCCTTATGGCTACGGGCTGCTCGATTACAGCTACAGCTGGAGTAACTATCTCAGCACCATCGATAACAACGGCTATCACTGGCGCTCGACCGGCGACAACGAAACCCACCGGCTGAACGGCTCCTGGGTGCTGTTCCGCAACGGCGATATCAAGACCAGCGCCGCGGTGGGCCTGACCCACCGCATCAACCATAACTATCTCGACGATGTCCTGCTCGCCACCAGCAGCCGGAAGCTCTCCAGTTTTTCGCTGGGCATTAACCACACGCAAAAAATCGCGAGCGGTGTGGCGACCTTCAACCCGGCCTTCACCCAGGGCGTGCCGTGGCTGGGGGCCGAGGATGATAACGACAAGCATGGCGATGTGCCGAAAGCGGAGTTTCGCAAGTGGAGCGTCAACGGCAGCTATCAGCAACCGCTTACCGACAGGCTGTGGTGGCTCTCCAGCGTCTATTTCCAGTGGTCACCCGACCGGCTGTACGGCAGCGAACGCTTAACCCTGGGGGGCGAGACTTCGGTGCGCGGCTTCAAAGAGCAGTATCTCTCCGGCGATAACGGCGGCTACTGGCGTAACGAAATCAACGCGTCGCTCATCACCTTGCCGTGGATCGGGCAGATCGGTGCCCTGGCGGCACTGGACGGCGGCTGGCTGAAAAAAGACGGTTTCGACCGTTACGCCTCCGGCACCCTGTGGGGGGCGGCCGTCGGGCTGACCAGCGTTAACCGGCTGTTCTCCAGCCAGTTCACCGTCGGAACGCCGCTGGAGTACCCGGACTGGCTGGGGCCGGATCATCTGAATATTTATTACCGCGTGTCGGTGGCATTTTAAGGGACAGGGACGATGAAAAAGGAACAGGTAAGTTTATCCCGGCGCGTACTGAGCACCTTACTGAGCCTGCTGCTCGCGACGCAGCCGCTGCTTCCTGCCGTGGCGGCAACCCTTACGCCGACCGGCACTACCCAACTGGATAAAGCCGCCAACGGCGTGCCGGTGGTCAATATCGCCCCGCCGAATGCCGCGGGCATTTCGCACAATAAATATCAGGATTACAACGTCGGCAAAGAGGGGCTGATCCTCAACAACGCCACCGGCAAGGTGAATCAGACCCAGCTTGGCGGTCTGATCCAGGCTAACCCTAACCTGAAGGCCGGTCAGGAAGCGGCGGGCATTATCAACGAAGTCACCGGCACCAACCGCTCGCAGCTTCAGGGTTATACCGAAGTGGCGGGGAAAGCCGCCAACGTCATCGTCGCCAACCCTTACGGCATCACCTGTAACGGCTGCGGGTTTATCAATACCCCCAACGCGACGCTGACCACCGGCAAGCCGGTGCTCGACGCCAGTGGCCGGTTACAGTCGCTGGACGTCAGCAAAGGCAGCATCCTGATCGAAGGCCAGGGCCTGGACGGCAGCCAGAGCGATGCGGTGTCGATCATCGCCCGCGCCACCGACGTGAATGCCCAACTGCATGCCAAATCACTGACGGTGGTGGCGGGGGCCAACCGGGTGGCAGCCGACGGCAGCATCAGCCCGATCCCCGGTGAAGGTGACGCCCCAAAAGTGGCGGTGGATACCGGGGCGCTGGGCGGGATGTACGCCAACCGTATTCGCCTGGTCTCCAGCGAGAAAGGGGTGGGCGTCAATCTGGGCAATCTGAACGCCCGCGACGGGGATATTTCGCTGGATGCCAGTGGAAAACTGATGCTGAAAAACAGCCTGGCCAGCGGCAGCACGCGGATATCCGGTACGAATGTAACGCTCACCGGAGAACACAAGGCGGGTGAGAGCCTGTCAGTCGCCGGGCGGGATGCTCTGACGTTGAATGACGCCCGCATCGTGGCAGACCAGCATCTGGAGCTGTCCTCTTCCGGCAGACTGACGCAAAACGGCGGCGAACTGACGACCGGTGGGAACATTTCAACCCACAGCAACAGTCTGAGCCAGTCCGGAGGGCTGAGTGCCGCCGGGCGTATCGCCCTGTCCGCCAGTGAGGATGCCACTCTGCAAGGCCGGGTCGTTGCCGGTCAGTCGGTAACCGTTACCTCGGGCAGTCTGAGCAACAGCGGCACGGTTGCGGCTGGCACCCTTGCGGCAGTGACCACCGGAACCCTGAACAACAGCGGAAACGTGCAGGGGAACGAACTGGCGCTTACGGCCACCGATCTCACCAGTACCGGTACCCTGAATGGGACGACCGCGCTGGGCATTCACGCCACGAAAACTACGCTGGCAGGTAATGCGGTGTCTGAAGGGGACGTGAGTGTGGTGAGTGAGACCCTGGCGACGAAAGCGTCCTCGCTGCTTCAGGGCCATAATCTGAACGTGAATGTCCACCAGGTACAGCTTGCGGGTACGCAGACCGCCAGCGGCCGGATGAACCTGACCGCCCGGGACAGCCTGACGCACGAGGGTAAAACGTCAGCCTCGTCGCTGACGGTGAGTGCGCCGACGCTGACGAACAGCGGGGTGCTGACGTCCAGCGATCTCGGCCTGAAGGGCGCGCAGATATCGAACAGCGGCCTGCTGCAGGGAACCAAAACCCTGTCTCTGGTGGCGACGCTGCTGGATAACCGCAGCGGCGGAATGATTTACGCCCCTGCTGCGCTGTCGCTTGCCGCTCAGGATCTGAAAAATGCCGGCGTGATTACCAGCGATGCGGCGATATCCCTCTCCGGTACGCGACTCCTCAACAGCGGGGAACTGAGCGGCAGTTCGCTGAACCTGGATTACACCACCCTGGACAATACAGCGGGTGGTCTGCTGCTGGCGAAAGGGGAAAACCGCGTTAGTGCACAGACTCTGACCAATGCCGGTAGCATGGCGGGTGACAGCCTGACGCTGAATGCAGACCGGATCGACAGCCGCGGTTTACTGCAGGGCGATACGTCCTTGTCGCTGACGACCGGAATGCTGAATCTACTGACCGGCTCCCGAACGTTAACGGGGGGCGACCTTCAGTTTTCGGCTACGACCCTTGCAAGTGCAGGCCAGCTTCAGGGGCAGAATGTCCGTCTCACTCTTGGCGACTGGCAGCATGATGGTAGTCTGCTGGCCACCGGCACGCTCGCGGCGAGCGTCGCAGGGCAACTGACCAGCACCGGTGACATTCTGAGCCAGGGGGATGTTACGCTCAACGCCGCCAGGGCAGATAACCGGGGCAGCCTGCTTGCCGCCGCAGATGTGCGCCTGACCGGCAACAGCCTGGTTAACAGCGGTACGGTGCAGGGCAATGGTGTGATGCTTCATGCGGACAGCATCAGTAATAGCGGCACCCTGACTGGCGTTGCCGCGCTGACGCTGGCATCACGCCTGGAGATGGCGGCCCCGCAGTTAGCGCTGACGAACAGCGATACTGGCTCGCTGCTTACCGCCGGGGATTTAACGGTATCGGCGGGCAGCATCAACAGCGCCGGGCAATGGCAGGGCAAACGGATCCTCATTGATGCGCAGACCCTCACCAACGACGGTGCGATCCAGGCAGCAGATGTGCTGGATGCGCAAATCCGTGACGCACTCATCAGCACCTCAGGCAGCAAAATCACCGCCAACGGGGAGCTAGCCCTCTCTGCGCTGACCCTGAGCAACAGCGGGCAGTGGGGAGCAGACCGCCTCACACTGAGGTCCGATTCTCTGAGTAACAGCGGAGACATCATCGGCATGAGCAGGCTGGATGTTGCCCTGACGCAGCTGTTGGATAACCACGCTGGCGGCGCAATACTGAGCCAGAACGGACTGGAAATGAGCGCTGCCACGCTGGTAAATGCCGGTACGGTACAGGGCGGCGGCGAGACCCACCTGCAGGCCCGTACGCGGGTACAAAACGACGGCAAAATCCTCTCCGGCGGCCAGCTTACTCTGTCCACGCCAGCGCTGACCAACAGCGCCAACGGCCTGGTGCAGGCGCTGACCCTGATCATGGATGTGATGAATGGGGTGAACGCAGGCCGTGTCCATGCAACCGGGGATGCGGCGCTGCGTGGCGCAACGCTTACCAACAGCGGCACACTCCAGGGGGCGAACCTGCTGGTGGATTACCGGACGCTGACCAACAGCGCCACGGTGCTCGGCACTACCTCTCTGACGCTGAACAGCGATACCCTCACCAACACGGATGCAGGACGTTTGTTCAGCGCCGGGGATCTGCTGCTGACGTCGCAAACCTTCAGCGGCCAGGGGCAGGTAGTGGCACTAGGCGACGCCACGCTCAGGCTGATCAATGCACTTACCCTCAGCGGCACGCTGGCCGCCGGAAATACCCTTGCGGTCAGCTCCCGGGGAGACATCACCAACAACAGTGTGATGCAGGGTAATGGTATCGCACTCCGCGCAGAGGGGGCTTTCGTTAATAACGGACAGCTCACCACCGGCAGCGGCAGCAGCACCTTCAGTGCGCAGTCTCTTCTGCTGAATGGCAGCGGAACCCTGTCGGCGGGCGGGGATGTTGAAATGACCTCCCGCAGCAACCTCACTGTGAATGGATTCACCGGTGCCGCCGGTAGCCTGACGATGAATGTTGCCGGGTCATTGCTGAACACCGCGCTGATCTATGCCGGGAATAATCTCTCCCTTTTAGCAGACAACATTCACAACCTTCGCGGTGACATCCTGGCCGGTAACAGCCTGTGGATGCAGAAAGATGCGGCGGGAAATGCAAATAGCGAAATCATCAACACCTCCGGGACTATCGAGACGCAGAGCGGCGATATTTTTATTAGCACCGCTCATCTGCTGAACCAGCGCGAGGGACTCCGGTCGAGCCGTAGCGAATATGACGTACCGACTATTCCGGGTGCCGGAAAGAAAGAGTGGGAGATCCGCATCCAGGATCTGACCGACAAAGAAGTGGGGGTACGTTCGAAAAAGAGTGGCGGAATAACAGTCTATTATTATGCTCCGCCAGCCGACATGCTTGACAAGAAAGTGGCCTGGCACCGCGTACAAACGGACGTTTACAGTGACGGGGCAGCGGCACGTCTCTCTTCCGGTCGGGATCTGAATATTCACGCTGAGCAACTGGACAACATGGCCAGTACCCTTCTGGCAGGCCGCAACGCGACCCTGACCGGAAAGACGCTCAACAACCTGTCCCTGATGAATGAAATAACGACGGACTATTACGTCTACAGTTACAAGTTCAGAGAGAATAACGTTGCGACAGACACCATTGCCAGTATGAATGACAATCTGGGTAAAACGGGTGTCCTTGCTCCTGTTAAGCCGATTCTGACCTATTTACTGGTAGGACAATCGACAGAGACCCTCCCCGGCGAGTCGCTGTTTCGCGCTATCATTCAGGCGGTTGGTGAAGTCAGCGCAAACTTCACAAACGACATCGGTAACACGGCCACCATCGCACACGCAGAAGGCTCCAGCCCAACCCTTAACGCGCCAGTGCTTAATACGTTAACCCCCTTCAGTACGGGTTCAGGGCTGGCCGTTGAGTCACTGGAAGAGGGAGACACGAGTGGTATCAGCGATCCCGCAGGGCTGTCATCCATTATTGACGGGCTTAAAAATATTGCAGGTGGCGCATCATTAAGCGGGCTGAATGGTAATGACGGGGACGTCAGTGCCTGGCCTTTGCCCTCCGGCAATAACGGCTATTTTGTTCCCTCGTCCGATCCGAAAAGCCCGTATCTCATCACCCTGAATCCGAAGCTTGACGGCCTCGGTCAGTTGGATCCGCAACTGTATGGCGATCTTTATGCCCTGCTGGGGATGAATCCCGGACAAGCCCCGCGCGAAACCGGCAGTCAATATACCGACAAAAACCAGTTCCTCGGTTCGGCCTACTTCCTTGATCGCCTTGGGCTTACGCCGGATCGCGATTACCGCTTCCTCGGGGATGCGGCATTCGATACCCGTTATGTCAGCAATACGCTGATCAATCAGATCGGCAGCCGCTATATCAACGGCCTCGGCTCCGATCTGGAGCAGATGCGCTACCTGATTGAAAGCGCCGCCGCGCAGCAGCAGAGTCTGGGGCTGGCGTTTGGCGTGGCGCTGACCGCCGCGCAGATTGCCGCGCTCGATCAAAGCCTGCTGTGGTGGGAGTCTGCCACCATCAACGGCCAGACGGTGATGATCCCTAAACTTTACCTGTCGCCAAAGGATGTCACGGTGCACACCGGCAGTGTGATTTCCGGCAGTAACGTGCAGCTGGCGGGTGGCAGCGTGATGAATAGCGGCAGTACGATCCTCGCGCAAAACGGTCTGGCTATCGACAGCAGCAACAGTATCAACAATTTCAATTCCGGGCTTATCAGCGCCGCTGGTGGGCTGAATCTCAGCGCGCTGGGGGATATCAATAACATCAGCTCAAGCATCAGCGGTAAGACCGTCGGGCTGGAGAGCGTCACGGGTAGCATTAACAACCTCACCCGCGTGCAGAAGTGGGATATGGGCACCGGCAAGCTCCAGCTTGCCGGAACCGACATCGGACAAACGGCATCCATTACCGCAACGGACGCGCTGGCGATGCTCGCCGGGCAGGATATCAACATTACCGGGGCGAACGTGGCGGCGGGCGAAAGCCTTGGCATGGCGGCAGGCAACGATATCAATATCACCGCCAATGAGATAAGCCAGAGCCAGGGCCGGAGCGGATTTGGCAGAGCGACCATTCATTCATCATCGGTGACGCAGCAGCGCAGTACCCTGTCGGCGGGAGACGATATCACCCTGCTGGCCGGTAACGATCTGAATGCCCGCGCCGCAGCCATTGCCGCCGAAGGTGATGTCGGCATCCAGGCCGGGCGCGATGTGAACCTGCTTGCAGAAGCCACCTCTGAAAGCACCAGCAGCAAAGCGAAGAAGAAAACCGCTATCGATGAGTCCGTGCGTCAGCAGGGGACGGAGATCGCCAGCGGCGGCAACGCGGTCATCATCGCCGGGCGCGATATGAATGCGCAGGCCGCAGAGGTGACGGCGCAGGGCGATATCGGCGTAGCGGCGGGACGGGATGTCAACCTGACCACCGCGACCGAGAGCGACTATCGCTACCGCGAGAAAACCAAAACCAGCAGCGGGTTCCTGAGTAAAAAGACCACCCACACCATCAATGAGGACAGCGCCACGCGGGAGAAAGGCTCCCTGCTGAGTGGCGATAACGTGACGGTGTCGGCGGGGAATAATCTGCTGGTGCAGGGATCTTCGGTTGTCGGCGAGGGCGATGTTCGTCTTCAGGCGGGCAATGATGTCACCGTCGAGGCCGCCACAGATACCTCCTCGTATTACAACATGAAGAAGACGAAGAAATCCGGTGTCTTCTCCAGCAGTTCCGGGTTTGGGGTGACAGTTGGTTCGCAATCATCTAAAACCACTCGCAAAGGTGCGGAAACCACCCAGAGCGATGCGCGCAGCCTGGTGGGAACAACGGGTGGAAACGTCATTGTCAGTGCCGGCAACGACGTCACTCTCAGCGCCGCCGATATGGTGGCCGGGCGGGCGGTGGGGGATGTTTCCCGCGCCACCGGGCATATCGATATTACGGGAGACAATATTGCGGTGTTGCCTGGTCGCGATACCGTCACGGAGTCCTTCAAGCAGGAGACAAAAAGCAGCGGTCTGACCGTCAGCGTGAAGGCGCCATTTGAAGATACGGTGCGCAACGTGCGCGATATCCTGAGTGGTGATCAGGGCAGCAGCACCGTCGATAAGGTGAAATCTCTCAGCGCCGAGGCGGGCGCACTGGGAATGGACGGGGCGGGGAGTATGCTTTCCGTCTCTGCCGGGCGTAGTAAATCGTCCTCGGAGTCGCATTATCAGGGCGAGTTTAACAGCGGTAGCAACCTCTCTGCGGCAGGAAATATCCAGATGACTGCCACTGGCAGGCAGGGTGACGGGAACATTCTTGTCGCCGGCAGTCAGCTGACGGCGGGTGAGGTGGTGATCCTCGATGCGAAACGGGATATCAGCATCATCACCTCTACCGACAGCGAAGCCCGGAGCAGTAAAAGCAGTAGCAGTGGCTGGTCGGTCTCTCCGGACGTCACAGCAGGCAGCACCGTCCGCGCCACTTCTGGCGGCGGCCAGCGTGGCAGCCAGGTATTACCCGGCGGGATGAACCAGTCGAAAGAGAGCCGCGACGGCCAGCAAACCACCGAGAATGCCTCTGTTATCCAGGGGGCGGATATCTACCTGAACAGTCAGGAAGGCAGCGTGGACATCCGTGGCAGCCAGCTTGCCTCTCACGACGATCTGATGATCGCCGCCCTGAAGGGCAACGTCAGCGTGACGGCGGGCGAGGACACGTCGCATCAGTCATCCAGAGGCAGCAGCAAAACTATCGGTACGCTGGGCGGAGACGGCTACAGCGGCACGGCGGGCTACAGCCGTGACAGTTACAGCAATCGCGATGATGCCAGCCTCGGCAACGGTAAGCGCAGCCAGCTCTCCAGCGCAGAGGGCAATATCATCGTGCAGGCCGGGCAGGATCTTTCTCTCGCCGGTACCGATGTGGCTGCCGGAAAATCCGTCTCGCTCAGCGGTGAAAATGTGCTGCTGGACGTCAGCCGCGACAGCCGGGAAGGACAGGCTGAAAGCAGCCATTCGCAGTATGGGGTGACGGCCTCTGCAGGCGGCTGGGCGGTGGATGCCGCGAAGACGGCAGAGGGCGCAGCCCGCAGCGCGGAGGATGGGGAGGATCCGCGCCTGACGGCAATCCGTACCGGGCAGTCGGGCGTCTCTGCGGCGCAGGGCGCGTTGTCCGACAGTTCCGTGGTGAAGGGCAAAGTCTCGCTGACGGCCGGGTCGTCGTCGCAGGACAGCACCTACAGCAGCACCCGGACTCAGGGCACCACTATCAGCGCAGGGGATGCGGTCAGCATTACGGCGAAAAAGGATATCGCCGGACAGGGCGTGCAGATCAGCGGCCGGCAGGTCAGACTGGATGCAGGCCAGGATATCCTGCTGAGCGCATCGGAAGACAGCCAGAGCCGGACCAGCCACAACAGGGGCAACCAGTTTGCGGTGGGCGCGGGTGTGAGCTTTATTGGCGCGCAGAACGGCATCAGCGTGGAGCTGGGGGCGTCGCAGCAGAAAGGCAACGCCAGCGGGAATGCACAGCATCACAGCAACAGCCTCATCCGGGCGGATGAGCAGCTGACGGTCAACAGCGGACGCGACACCACCCTGACGGGGGCGGAGCTGGCAGGTAACCGGGTGGAGCTCAGTACCGGGCGCGACCTGACCCTCAGCAGCGTGCAGGACACGGCGTCGTATGACAGCCGGCAGCGCACCTCTGGCGCCAGCCTGAGCCTGTGTATCCCGCCCCTGTGCTACGGGGCGTCGTCGGGGAGCGTGAACGCCTCCGGGGAGAACATCACCCACCGCGGTAAGAGCGTCGGGGAGCAGAGCGGGATCCGCGCGGGCAGCGGCGGATTTGATATTAGCGTGGGCAACCACACGCAGCTGGACGGGGCGGTGATTGCCTCGACGGCAGCGGCAGAGAAAAACAGGCTCGACACCGCCACCCTGGGCTGGACAGATATCCGCAACGGGAGCCGGACGGAAGGCGACAGCTATACGGTGGCGCTGTCCGGCAGCAGCGGGGGCAGCAACCGGAACCTGGCCCCGGCCATCGGCACCGGCCAGGCGGAGAGGACAGAGAGCGGTACCACCCGGTCGGCCATCAGCGACGGCACCCTGGTTATCCGCAATCCGGAACAGCAGAAGCAGGATCCCGCTGGCCTCAGCCGGGACACGGACAACGCGCACCAGGGCGTGGACGTGAACGGGGATGTGCAGAAGGTACGGGATGACCTGGCGGTGCAGGGCGAAGGGATGGCGCTGGCCATCTCCGGGCTGGATGCGTACGGCAAATACGCGCAGCAGGAGGCGGAGGCGTCGAATGCCGCGCTGGCGGCGCGCCTGGCCGCGGAAGGTAAGCTGGACGGGCTGAGTGCGGCGGAGCAGGCGGCGTATGTCCGCAGCCAGCCGGAATACAGCAGCACGGAGTACGGCCCGGGGAGCGACTTCTGGACCCGGGGCACCGCGGCCGCGGGCCTGCTGGCCGGGGCGCTGGGCGGCAACCTGAAGGCGGGAGCGGCGGCGGGTGCGGCCCCGCTGCTGGCGTCGCTGGTGAAGGAGGTGGGCAAGGACGATGCGGCGCGGGCCGCGCTGCACGGTCTGGTGGCGGCGGCGCTGACGCAGCTGAAGGGCGGCAGCGGGTCAGAGGGGATGGCCGCCGGTGCGGCGGGTGCGGTAACGGCCTCGCTGATCACGGACAGACTGGTGAGTGCGCTGTATAATAAGGACATCAGCGAGCTGACGGCGGACGAGAAGCGGCTGGTGAGCAGCCTGGTGGCCGTGGCGGGCGCCGGAGCGGGCTATGCGGCAGGCGGGGAGGTCTCGCTGGCGGCAGTGGGAGCAGAGACGGCGCGGGTGGAGGTTGAGAATAACTCGCTGGCGCATGTGCTGGCAGCAGCGGAGAAAGAAAAGCCGGGTACGATAGCGAAATACCAGGCCGCCAGAGAAGCCCTGTGTAAGCAGGACCCGGAAGCGTGTCGCCAGGCAGTGAATGAGGCGGCGAGTCTGGGGCTGGACTTTGTGCCAGTCGTCGGGGATATCAAAGGATTCCACGAAGCGGAAACGGCGCTGGATTATCTTGCTGCGGCAGTCGGGTTAATACCGGGTGCGGGTGATGTGGCGGGTAAGAGTATCAAGGCGGCGGAAAAGGCGCTGAAGAAAGGTGATGTGGCTGAGGCGTCAAGGCTGATTAATCAGGCCAGCAGTGAAATCTCTGCCTTTAACGTGGCGGCCTATCCGAAGCTGAAAGACGACCTGATTAAGCAGAACCTGAATAATATAGCGAAGCAGGATCCGAGGCTTGCAGCAGCTGTTAAGGGTGATAATGGCAAGCTGAATTATGGTGTTGGCTCAGGTTCTAAAGCCGAAGCGGATGAGTTAGGGAAAATCTGGGTGGGTGATGGTGCCAGGCCAACAAGTGATGGTACTGGGTTGATGAGTGCTGATGGTACTCGTGTCTATCGATATCCATCGGCTAAGGATAATAGTTCACATGCAACTACTGGTGTTCAGGCTAATTTTGAAACTTTTAAAATAGATCCTGTCACAAGGGACAAAGTTAAAATTGGCAATGGCCACATGGATATTCAATAGGAATAAGTATGAGAGCTATTTTAAAAAGTATTTCAAATGATGACCTTGAGTTAAACAATTTCTATCCAGAGGATGAGAATGTTTTTTCCATCCGTCTAATGTTGCGTATAGGCAATGAGGATAGTGCAGGGGCAGATAATTTTGATCTACGAGTCTGTACTCCCGAATGGCTATGCAAGCATCAGTGGCTACCGGAACTAATGCGTCATACGCTTCTTGTGCGTAAATACGATCTGGATGAAATCACAAAAACTATTACAGATTATATCAATTTGTGCGAGGGCAAAGAATGGATGGAAATAGCGCAAAAACTCTCCCGTGTCTTTGCCTGGGAATATGAAGACTATCAGCCATAAAAGATAAACCCCAACTCATGTTGTTGGGGTTTTTAGTCTGCCCGCTTTCAACTTCACGTTCGGGTAGGTGGTTTTTTAGACTTGATAACAGTTACTTGCCCTTCTTGATCACCGGCCTCTAGCTGGGGTCATTCAGCTGTTGTCAGACTGTTGCGGCTACAGGCTCTTTACAGCATCGGGAAAAGTGGAGAACGGGGGCCAAAACCGCGTATCGGGTCGTTGAATAACTCGCTGGGACATGTTCTGGCGGCTATAGAGGCAAACAAGCCGGGCACGGTTGAATCATGGACAAAAGAGCAGCAGGAGCAAATCAGGGAAGCGTAATGGCATGGCCGTTATTGCCCGAAGCAATGGCGATATATAGCCTTGTTGGCGCAAGTGCGAATGCCGGAATTAGCTATACAATTAATGGTGAGATAAACCCGAACGATGTGATTCTGGCATACTGGACGGGAGCACTGACAGCAAATACAGGTCTGTTGGGAACCATGGTCGTGAATGGGGGCAGTGGTGCCACATCAAGCTACCTGAAAAGTGATGATCCGTGGAAAGGCGGTGCAATCAGTGGTGCGGCTTCAGGGTTGGGTTATGGTATTGGTAATAAACTTATCACACCAAGGTTAGATAAGGTTTTTAATCCGAACTGGAAAAATTGGGAATGGAAAAAATTGGATATGGGAATATCTATGCCTACACCACCGAGTCTTTTGCCAGGAATTTCTGGTAATGCAACAAGCTCATTGGTAACTGAGTTTACGAATGATCAGGCTTGAAAGAAAATGGGGGGCAAGTAATGAATTACTCCTCCAGAAAATGGTTCATGATTTTTATTTATTTAATTTTTAGCCTTTCCGTAGGCATTTTTGTAGCATCTCTGACTACTTTACTGATAGTTGATTTGTTTTTATTTATTTTGTACAGAATACCGATAGATTTTTTATCAATTGATTTCGTAAAAATACTGAAAGGCAGCATCGTTGGCGGCGCAATAGCCGCCATTGGATGTTGGTATTCCTACTACAGGCATTACAAACGTCGTTGAGAATAACTCGCTGAGTGCCTATCAATCCCTGTACTTCGATAAAGAGTTATCAGATTGCCGGAAATCAGGTGGCGACTGCCAGTCCGTGATCGATAAATGGAAGCAGGTCAGCGATAAGCAGAGCGCTGAGACCGACCAGAAACTGAAAGATAACCCACTGGAAGCACAGGTTGTAGATATGGAAATTGCTCAGGGCGGTATTGATATGGCTAAACGTCCCGGCTGGATTGCTAATATCCTTGGTGTGGATGTAATGACCAGCAATGAGGCCAAAACCTATGTCCAGCAATGGAATGGGCAGGATCTGGCTAATATTGATGTAAACAGTCCTGACTGGACGAAGTTCGCAGCATTCGTGTCTGATCCAGAAAACCAAGCTGTAGTGGCTTCGCTTGGGATGCTGGGTAAAGATCTTGTGTATCTCGCTAAGACGACCATATCAAATCTCATTCAGGGCGGAGCATCAACAGGTATAAAAAGTATGCAGGTAGGGTTAAGGAACCCTCAGCAAGTAGATCAAATAAAAAATGATATGACTTCAGGAAATTACAGATTTACTGCACCTGAAGGTCGTATAGCTGGATATATAGATAGTAAGGGGAATTATTATATATCGGAAGATAACCTTCGGATGGTAGCTGCTCAGGAAATATATAAGAAGACTGGGGATAGATCTTACATAGAGAAATTACTGCAAAACGGCTCATGGACTCAGACAAAGAATGCTCCGACAGGGGCTAAATCTATGCCGACAAGGAAGTGATGATCTTATGGAGAATATTATATTTATGAAAAAGAATGAGATATATGTGAAAATGTTATCGCTTTCTCTACCTTATATTAGAAATATCCAGCTCTTGGGTAAGAAAGAAAAAGCTCGAGATACATCATGCTATTTTGAAGCCGAGTTGGTGCATAATCTAATGCACTCATTACTTACCCCAGATTTTATTAAGCATGATGTATGGTTTTTAAATAATCAAGCTAAATATTATGTTGAAAAATGTAGCGAAGATATATCGCCTAATTATAATCAGCACATCAAGTATATTAAGCTATTATTTAAAATGGTGCCTGATAGTTTAAAATCTAAACTACAATGGCAAGGTCCTTAATAGGATCCCGGCCCTGCGCCGGGATCCTATTAACCGTTAGCCCTTAACCGGTTCGATCACCAGCCGTCCCTGTTCCACGCTGACCATGAATGGGGCTGTGAGAATTGACAATGACTTGATAAGGGTAGTAAAAATAATCAAATGGTTTCGCTTTGACAAATAACAAGGATAGTGAAAGATGAATAAGAATATTTCTGTTTTACTTGCAGCAACATTAATTTCAGGATGTAGTGTTGATTTCACTGATACGCTTCCAGACTACACAGGTAGCGATGTCTCTTATATTCGTGTTGAGAATACACCGCACCCCACACCATTCAGAATCGAAAAACAGATCCCGGCAGGGCAATGTTGGAAATCAGAACATGCATATGGAATTACGTCAAAAGTAGCGATTATCGGTGTTAAAATAAGAACTTCGAAGTACGTTGCTGGTATTGCGCCACCGTCGACTAAATTCGCCAATAAAAGTTTCCAGGAATACAGCGTGCAATCTGGTTATACATATAGTATTTGGTGGAAAAGAGAAGTTCGTACCATGTATGGCATGGATTTAGGACAGACATATTCAGACTCGTTCTTCGCTTCGAAAGGACATACTTATGAAATTGGTAGCGACAATAACAACATAGTCATTACCGATTTATCCAGCGAGCCTGTGGAAAAAACAAAATCTTTGCCTGAATGTAGATTTAAAACAAGTTTGTTAGGCAAAAAGCAGTATCTTTAACTTGCTATTTGAGAATAATTAACTGAGAGATGGCCTGGCTCATGCAGCATCTAAAAAATTTCTGAAAAATAGATCAGAAAGACCTGAGTGAAGATATAACTCCAGCTATCGTGAATAAGGTGAAATAAGGACATTGTTTGACTAATGAATTTTATGCCTGTCGGGTATGTGGCGCTGAACAGCTAGATCCTCCCTGGGGAGAAGACGATCAAACACCAACTTATGAAATATGCGACTGCTGTGGCGTTGAGTTTGGGTATGAAGATATGAGTGTGGAGTCGATTAAAGACTACAGGCAAAAATGGGTCGAGCGTGGCGCTAACTGGTTCAGAAAGAAATATAAACCAGAAGATTGGTCCCTGGAGAACCAGTTTCAAAACATTCCTGAGCAGTATCGTTAAATGAATGATCCCGGCCACTCCACCGGGATCTTCTTTTACCCGTCAGCCCTTAACCGGCTCGATCACCAGTCTCCCCTGTTCCACGCTGACCGTGACCGGCGTATCGGTGCTAAATCCTGCCTCTCCCAGCCAGTTACCGTTCAGGCGCAGGCTGGGGCTGCGGGAATAGTAGGTTGTCATGCAGGTGCGGGGATCAAAATGCCGGATGCTGACATAACTGATCTTCAACCGCCGCTGCGCTTTGGAAATGGTTCGCTCTGACGTAGAATCGTGTTTAGCCATAATAACTACTCCTAACTAGTTGTTGTGGTTAGCGGCAATTCGGTGCTCTAACACTGAATTGCCGCGTTCTTTTACTTCTGTTGAGAGGCGAAACGGTTAGCGTTATGCCTCATTATCAAAGATTCAAGTAGCGCTTTCGCCACGTCCTTTTCTTCTGGCGAAAGGGATCCTGCCGCTTCAAATAACATTTTTAATTCATCTTGTTGACATCGTTCGTCCTCACTAAAAACCAGACTGTCTGCGCTGGTAGACAGAGCAACAGAGAGTCTGCGAATAACATCCAGCGAAGGCTGTACTTTATTCGCTTCATAGCGTCGAACCATGTTGATATGACACCCTGATATTTCGGACAGGACAATTTGTGTCATTTTTTGCTCTTTACGGATACGTGCGAGACGTTTACCAAAATTCATATCATTACCTGCATATAAATCATAACTAATTGTTTGTGTTATGTATTTGATGGCTTTGATTGAATATATCCCATAAGGTATTGGTAGTAGAGGGCAGAGTTTTGTTTTTGCGTAGCCGATTCCAATAAAAATATGTCCCTAACCCAGGTGCTAATATACGTACCCTGCAGGTGCTAACCCACAAAACGACAATCCCGATAACCGTTAAAGATGACCCCACCCAACAACGCTACTGCTCGTGAACACGCTTCACATTCCCTCATTAACCTTGTGGCTTTTTGCCGTTTCGTGAGTTATGCGGAAGGTTTCTCTCACTTATAACGCCCTGGCTTTATCTCCACAGAAGGCGGGTTATCAACACGATGCTGCCCATCCGATAAAAGATCTCCTTAACCTCATGCATTAGTATGAAAAGCCCGTCTCTGCTACTACAACTTTTAGTCTTTTTTCATAAACCCTGCTTATAGTTACTCTCCGGTATTTAACCGCAATCACATCACTTTTTTGGTCAAATGTTTCACTTAAGTAACACAAAACAAAATTTTATGTTTAAGTTGTGGGTTGTTAATGGCGAAAAGTGGAGAAATTGCGTTATCTGTCGATAAGCTTGTAGAGAGTATTACCTCTACGTAATATGCATTAGAATATTCGGTAAACAAATATTAGCGCCAGCAATGGCGGGGGCGATGGTGGTTGTTAACCCTTCACTCCCTTTACATGCTCGTAACCCCACAAACTGTTGTCCCTGGCAAAGTCATGCAGGAAACAAAAATACTGACTTGTGAATCAAGAGTAATACCATGAAAAATTATGATGATTTACAGCGTTTCAAGGATAAAACGCGCACCGGTGACATCCATTTCAAGGATCTGTCGGCGCAAAACAAACAGGCGTCGAACAGCGGCTGGGCGATTATCAACCAGCTGGCAGGTGTAGACAGTGACGCGGCGCTGGCGAAGGCCGGAAGCGTTGCGGTACCCGTGCCGCAGGCCGTTAAACCCGGCGAACTGGATGCGGCGTTTGCCAGCCTGACGAAGACGCCCGTGGCGGAGCCTGCCGGTTCAGCCCCGTCTATCATGCAGAACTTACAGGTTGAAAGCGCAGATAAAACGGCACAGACGCAGCTTAATCCGGCCGCGCCTTCTCTGTTCGATCAGCTGCGCCCTGAGGCGACCCCCCACGCGACCGTGAAAGAGACGCCTGTCGCGGCGGCGCCATCGGCATTTCATCCAGCACCTGCGCTCGCGCCTGTTCAAGCGACTGCTGAGACAGTGACTCCGCCAAAACCGGCGGAGCCGGTGCGCTTTGAGCAGCTGTTCGCGACCAAAACCTCCGCGACGGCCAGCCATCCGGTCAAGGACCTTCCGTTACAACCGCTCCTGGAGAAAATCGCTTCATGCCGTTAGTGTGTATTTGCTCGCCAAAAGGCGGAGTAGGGAAAACCACGGTCACAGCCAACCTCGCTTATGCTCTGGCACGTGCCGGCAATAAAGTTCTGGCCATTGACTTCGATGTTCAGAACGCGCTGCGTCTGCATTTTGGCGTGCCGTTATCTGACGGGCGTGGCTATGTTGCGCGTGCCAATGAGTCGGCGGACTGGAGCCAGTCGGTGCTAACGGCGGGCAGCAATATGTTCGTCCTGCCCTATGGCGAAGTGACGGAGGAACAGCGCCTGATCTTTGAGCATAACCTCACCAGCGACAGCAATTTCCTGGCGCGAGGCTTAAGCTCTCTGCTGAACTATCCGGGGCTGATTATCCTGGCCGACTTCCCTCCAGGGCCGAACCCGGCGCTGAAGGCGATCTCGCCGCTGGCCGATCTGCATCTGGTGACTTTACTGGCCGACACCGCCTCCCTGTCCCTGCTGCCCCACATCGAAAATCACCGGCTGACCGGCGGCGAACCGCCAGATAACAAGGCCGGATACTATTTCCTGGTGAACCAGAGTGACAACCGGCGCCATATCAGCCGTGACGTCACCGCCTTCTTACAGCAACGCCTCGGTGACCGCCTGCTGGGGGTGATCAACCGGGATGAAAGCGTGCCTGAGGCCAATGCCTCACAGCAATCGATACTGGATTTCAGTGCCACCTCGGCGGCGGCGTTTGATATCGAGCTGGTGAGTAAGCGTATCGCGGGTATTTTGGGTATCCAGGTCGGTGACGGCGCCGTGCACGCCAACCTGAGAACCTCCAGTTTCTGACGACAATTTCAGGACGTCCTATGAAAAAGGCGCTGTTTTATCTACTGCTATTGGTCTTAGCACCCATCGCCGTATTAATTATTATCACCCCAATGGATAGCCAGAAGCAGTATATCTTCGGCTTAATCAGCATTGGGGCGCTGATGCTGCTTGGCTTTAGCAAACATCACCGTGTGTCGGTCATTATGATGATTGTGGCGGTCTTAATGTCCACACGATATATCTGGTTCCGGGCCACGCAGACGCTGCACTTTAATTCCGAAATAGAGGCCATACTGGGGATCGGGTTATTTCTTGCCGAACTCTATATCTGGATAACCATTATTTTGAGTTATCTGCAAAACCTCTTTCCCCTCCAGCGCAAGATCGTACCGCTGCCGGATGATATGGCGCAGTGGCCGACGGTGGATATCTATATTCCGTCGTACAACGAAAGCCTGGACGTGGTGCGCGATACGGTGCTGGCGGCGCAATGCCTGGATTACCCGGCAGACAAGCTCAAGATCTACCTGCTGGATGACGGTAAGCGCAACGAGTTTGCGGTATTTGCCGCCAACGTCGGGGTAGGGTACATCACCCGTAACGACAACTCCCACGCCAAAGCGGGTAACCTCAACCACGCCATGAAGCTCACCAAGGGCGAGCTGATCTGCGTCTTTGACTGCGACCACGTGGCGACGCGTATCTTCCTGCAGGCGACCGTCGGGGCCTTCCTGCAGGATCCGCGTCTGGCGCTGATGCAGACTCCGCACTACTTCTACTCGCCGGATCCGTTCGAGCGTAACCTTTCCGCGGGCCGCGATATTCCCAACGAAGGCCAGCTGTTCTACGGGCAGATCCAGCGCGGCAACGATAACTGGAATGCCACCTTCTTCTGCGGCTCCTGCGCGGTGATCCGTCGCAGCGCGTTAGAGGAGATCGGCGGCTTTGCGGTAGAGACCGTGACCGAAGATGCCCATACCGCGCTGAAGATGCAGCGTCTGGGCTGGAAGTCGGCCTATCTCGATATTCCCCTGGCGGCAGGGCTGGCGACCGAACGTCTGGTGGTCCACGTTATTCAGCGTACCCGCTGGGCGCGCGGCATGACGCAGATCCTGCGTGTCGATAACCCGCTGTTTGGCCGGGGCCTGAAGTGGCAGCAGCGTCTTTGCTATCTGAACGCCATGCTGTCGTTCCAGTTTGCCCTGCCGCGCGTGGCGTTCCTCACCGCGCCGCTGGCGTACCTGCTGTTTAACCTGAACATTATCCACTCCTCAGCGAGCCTGATTTTCGCCTATATGCTGCCGCACCTGTTCCTCTGTATCTATGTGAACTCGCGGGTCAACGGGCGGTTCCGCTACAGCTTCTGGGGGGAGATCTACGACCTGGTGCTGGCTTTCCATCTGGTGTTGCCGACGGTGATTACCCTGATCTTCCCGAAACGCGGCAAGTTCAACGTGACCGATAAAGGCGCGCTGCTGGACGTCGGCTATTTCGATTTCAGCATTGTCCGCCCGCACCTGATCATTGCGGTACTGCTGGCGGCAGGGGTTGTCGCCGGGATCGTGCGTGCCGTCGGTCATGACTACTTCGGGGTGGACCCGATGGTTATCGCCCTCAACGTCGGCTGGGGCGTTTACAGCCTGATCTTCCTGCTGGCCGCCATTGCCGTGGCGCGGGAGACCCGTCAGACGCGTAAAACCATCCGTATTGATGCCACCGTGCCGGTGGTAATTCACTACGCCAGCGGCATCTCCTCGCGCAGCCATACCCTGGATCTCTCCATGGGCGGCTGCCGTATTGCGGTGGTGGATGACCGTCACCTCAACGACGAGATCGAAGAGATTGAGCTGCAATTACAGTCCGGAGCCATCAGTATTCCGGTGAGCGTGATTGCCCACGACGAGCAGTACATTCGCCTGATGTTTGACGAGATCCCGCTGGACCGCCGTCGCGAACTGGTGCGCGTAGTACTGGCCCGCGCCGATGCGTGGATCAACCCGCCAAAAGCGCAGGACAACCCGTTCCGCTCGTTGTTTATCATTATTCGCAGCGTATTCGATCTGTTCTGGCTGACCTGGAAGGACCGTCGTGAAAAGCGCCGTCATCGCCATGATGATGCCCGCCGCGGGAATAACGCCAACGAGGATACCGCTGTATGAAAGGGATGACCCGTAAAGCGCTGCAGATGGCGCTGATGTTCGGCGTGCTGGTGCAGCCGGTGACGGCGGAAGAGCCGACCACCGTGGAATCGCTGCTGCCGGTGGATCTCCCGCCGCCGGTAACGGACGCGGCGCAGCCCGCTGCGGATGCGGTGCCTGCTGCGGCTGAAACTGCGCCAGCCACGCTGCCCGCCCCCGACACGCTGCCCGGCTTCCAGACCCCGCCGGTCGCGGAGACGATGCCGGAGCCTGAGGCTGCGCCTGCGATACCGACACCCGATGCCGCGTCTGCGGCACCAATGGGCATCACCCCTGGCACCACCACCAGCATCTCCGTTGCCCAGATGGGGCAGCCAAACGGCGTGGTGCTGAGCGGCGGCCAGCTGCAGGGCGGGATCGACTTTACCCTCTCGGCGGACCAGGTGATCACCAACGCCCAGTTGGAGCTGAACCTCAAGGTCTCTCCGGCGATGGCGGCACGTAATACCACCCTGCAACTGATGCTCAACGGCCAGCCGCTGGGGACGGTGCCGCTGGGCTCCGCCGACAGCAATGTCTCCAGCTATCAGCTGGAGATCCCGGCGGCCATGGTGGTCTCCCGCAACAACATCAGCTTTAAAATTAACGACGGCGATGCGCTGCTGTGCCAGCGCGATCTGTCCGACAGCTACCAGGTCACCATCATGCCGAACACGCGGCTGGACCTGGAGGCGCAGCAGCTGAACATTGCTGCGGATCTCAGCCACTTCCCGCGCCCGTTCATTGATGAAATGCAGATGACGCCGACCACGCTGACCTTCGCGTTCCCGGCCAAAACGCTGCCGGAGCAGGTGGGTGCCGCGGCGCTCATCGCCTCCTGGCTGGGGATCGAAGCAGACTATCGCGGCATCGCCTTTGATGCGTTACACGATCAGCTGCCGGAAAAGAACGGCATCCTGTTTGGTAAACCGGGTGAGTCCATCGGCGGCTTAACGCTGCCGGCCTCGAACGGAGCCACGCTGCAGGTGGTGGATAACCCCGGCAACCCGATCTACAAACTGCTGCTGGTGGTGGGGAACAACGAGCAGCAGCTAAAAAGCGCCGCGTACCGTCTGACCCGCGGGCAGTTCAACGGCCAGACCACCAGCCTGCCGGTTGAGGCGCAGAACATCCCGGTCAGCAAACCCTATGATGCCCCGCGCTGGATCTCGACCGATCGCCCGGTGCTGCTGAGCGAGCTGATGCGTAAGGATCAGAGCCTGACCGTGACCGGCATCTGGCATGAACCGCTGACCCTGGCCTTCCGTGCTGCGCCGGATCTGTTTATGTGGGATGGGGACACCATTCCGCTGAAAGTGGCCTACCGCTTCCCCTCCGAAAGCTGGATTGACGAGCAGCGTTCATACCTGTCGATGACCTTCAACGGCGCGTTCCTGCGCAACCTGCCGGTCAACAAGCAGGGGCTGCTCGAAGGGCTGTGGCACAGGCTCGGCGGCGATGCGCGTCAGGAGAATGTGGAGGTGCCGCTGGAGCCGTACCTGATTTACGGCGACAACCAGCTGCAACTCTATTTCAACATCCAGACCAAAGAGACTGCGCCGTGTAGCGTCCTGCTCAATAACAACATCAAGAGCCGTATCGACGAAGACTCGAGTATCGATCTGAGCAACACGCGCCACTTCACGCTGCTGCCGAACCTGTCGTACTTCGTGGGTGCCTCGTTCCCGTTCACCCGTCTGGCGGACTTCTCCCAGACGGTACTGCTCCTGCCGGAGAACCCGAGCGAAAGCGAGATTAGCACCCTGCTGGATCTCTCTGCCCGTTCCGGTAACGCCACCGGTACCGCGCTGAACAACAACCGGGTGATGTTTGGTCTGCCGTCCGGCGGCGCGAACCTGTTGCGCCTGAGCAACAGCGACGTGCTGGCGGTCTCCTCGCTGGATCAAACCGCCTTTAACCGCGCCCTGCTGGCGCAGTCGCCATTTGTCAGCAACGAGCACACCTTTGGCGTGCGGGAACCGAAACTGTGGGAAAAAGCGCAGCGTCTGCTGGAGGGGGACTGGAACGCGTCCGGCGTTGATGCCGACCGCTACTTCTCGTCCAACGAATCCTGGCGCGGCTTTGTCAGCTTCCGCTCCCAGTGGAACCCGGAACGTCTGGTGGTGATGGCGATTGGCAGCGATGACGCCCAGCTGGCGCGTCTGCATACCGACCTCAACTCCGCCCGCATCAACGCCGGGATCCGCGGCGATACCGCGATCATCACCGAGGAGAACGGCGTGCGCAGTTTCCGCGTCGGCCCGCAGTTCCCGAGCGGCCAGATGCCCTGGTACATGATGGTGGTGTGGTATGCCACGCAGCACTCCGCCATGCTGGCGATTTTTGGACTGCTGTTCGCGACGATTATTGGCCTGAGCCTCTACTCGTTACTGAAAAAACGCGCGCACAAACGTCTTAACCCACAGGATTCAGATCGTGAGTAAGGGTGGTAACACTATGGAAAATAAAAACAAAACCGCCGGACATCTGCCTGTACTTTGCCTGGTTAGCGGGCTGGCGATCGGGGGTATCCAGGGTGCCCAGGCGGCAGATGCTGCCCAGTCGGCCAATAACCCGGCGCTGAAAGCGCTGTTCGATCAGGCCAACTACTGGCACGAAAAGTCTCACGATAATCTGGCGATGGAATCGCTGAAAAAAGTGCTGATGGTCGATGCCAATAACACCCAGGCGTTGTACATGATGGCCCTCTGGTCGCAGCAGGCCGGCGACATCAAAGGGGCAGCCCAGTGGCGCGAGCGCTTAACGGCGGTCTCGCCGCAGGATGCGAATTTGCAGGCGCTGGATAACGCCAAACAGATGCAGCAGGTGCCGCGCGGGCAGCTGGAGCTGGCCCGTCAGCAGGCGCGCAGCGGCAACATTCCCGCCGCGCTGGCCACCTGGCAGAGCCTGTTTACCGGCAATCAGCCGCCGCCGAGCCTGGCCCCGGAGTACTATCTGACCATGGCGGGGGACAAGTCCCTCTATCCGCAGGCGGTGAGCGAGCTGCGTCAGCTGCGCGTCCAGTATCCGCAGGATAACAACGTCAAAATCGCGCTGGGCAAAGTCCTGACCTATCAGGAAAGCACCCGTCGCGAGGGGATGAACATCCTGCAGGATCTGGCGAGCGGCAGTCAGGATGCGGATAAATCCCTGCGTCAGGCCCTGCTGTGGCTGGGCCCGCAGGCGGGGGACGAAGCCTATTACCAGACCTTCCTCCAGCGTCATCCGAACGATACCGCGGTGCAGGATCACTATCGCAAGAGCATCGGCGGAGCGGCAAAAGGCGAAGGCTATGTGGCGCTGAACAGCGGCAATACCGATACCGCCCGCAATCAGTTTGAGCAGGTGCTGAAGGCCAACCCGGAAGATGCTGATGCGCTGGCCGGGATGGGCTACGTGGCCCTGCGCAAGGGCGACTACGCCGCAGGCGCGCAGTACCTGAACCGCGCGGCCAGCCTTGGCGGTGCGGCCTCTGACGAGCGTAAGCAGCAGGCGCAGGACGCCGAATTCTACGGCCAGCTGGCCCAGGCGCAGGCGGCCTACAAGCAGGGCAACGTCAGCCAGGCGCTGGCGCTGAGCGCGCCCCTGACCCAACGCAGCGGCGAGCAGGGGGCGGCGGCGAAGCTGTTCCGGGCCGACGTCCAGCGGCATAACAAAGATTACACCGCGGCAGAGCAGACCCTGCGCGGCCTGCTGACCGAGCAGCCGAACAACGGCGCGGCGCGGGAAAACCTCTACTACGTCCTGCGGGAGCAGAACAAAACTGCCGAAGCCCAGGCGATGTTGCAAACCCTGCCCGCCAGCCTGCAGGCGAGGCTGCAACCGCGCGTCTCCGGCGGCAATCCGACCGATCCGCTGCGTCGTCAGGCCCAGCAGGCCGCGGCTAACGGCGATCCGCAGCGCGCCATCGCCCTGTTACAGCAGGGCACGGCCCGCTATCCATCCGATCCCTGGCTGCGTCTGGATTTAGCCCGACTGCTGCAGAAGCAGGGGCGCAGCGCGGAGGCGGCCAACGTCATGACGCCAGCCTTCCGCCCGAACGCCAGCAACAGCGAACTCTACGCGGCGGCCCTGTTCGCCAGCGAAAACAACGCCTGGCAGCAGTCGCAAACCCTGCTGTCGCGCATTCCGGCCTCCAGCCAGAACGGCGATATGCGCGAGCTGTCCCAGCGCGTGAATTACAACCTGCAGATGGATGTTGCCGAACGCTATCTGGCCCAGGGCGACCGGACCGCGGCGGCCAACACCCTGAAAGCTCTGGCATCACGTCCGCCGCAAAGCCCGGCTGACGCCGGCAAGCTGGCGCGGATGCTGGCCCAGAGTGGCGATGTCACCACCGCGGTGAGCGTGGTGCACGACAACATGCGCCGCGGCGTGCAGGGTAACGCCGGGGACTATGCCGATCAGGTTGTGGTCCTGAACCAGGCCGGACTCGGCAGCGAAGCTCAGGCCTGGCTTGCTAACCCGGAACTGCAGTCGCGCAGTACCCCGACCCAGCTGGCGAGCATTCGCAACGGCTACGTGATCAACGAGGCCGATCGTCTGCGCGTGCAGGGCAACTACGCGGCGGCCTACGACAAGCTGATCCGCGCCATGCAAAACGATCCGCAGAACACCGACCTGATGTTCGCCATGGCGCGCGTCTATCAGTCCGGGAAGATGAATAAAGAGGCCGGGGTGGTTTACGACTACCTGATGACCCGCGACACGCCGCAGCAGGACGCGCGCGCCGGGGCCATCGACGTGGCGCTGGCCAGCAACAACGTGGATAAAGCGAAGCAGCTTTCCGCCGGGCTGACCAACGACAGCACCCCGGAACGTTTACTGCTGCTGGCCCGGGTCTCCGAAGCCCAGGGTAATCATCAGCAGGCGATGAGCTATCTGCGCACCGCCCGCGGCAAGCTGCTCGGCCTGCAGAGCAACAACGGCGAAACGGCCCCGATGCTGGGTGGTCTGGCGCTGGCCGACAACCCGTTTGTCGGAACGTCCGGTACGGGCGAGGCGTCGCCGTCGCTCTACGGCCAGGCGATGCCGTGGCAGGTGGCGCAACTGGCGCGTAACCCAGAGACCGCGCCGCCGGGCACCGTGCGCACCGATCTGCCGGTAGAAACTGCCCAGGCGGGCACGCTGCGTCAGGTGGATAACATGATGGAGATGCTGGTCGACAAAACCGCCACCTGGGCGCGGGGTTCAACCTCCCTGCGCGCGCGTGACGGCGAAGAGGGGCTGAGCAAGCTGACGGAGATCAAGGCCCCGCTGCAGTGGTCCACCGTGCCGTTCGGCGATTCGCGTCTGGATGTTAACGTCACGCCGATCAGCCTCGATGCAGGCACCTCGTCCGATGAATCCAGCCGCCGGTTTGGTACCGGGGCGCTGATCCAGGGTGGGGTGGCCGAGGAGCTGTATAACGCCTCCACCACCACGCCGCCAGAGCTGCCGAACATCGACAAAATCAAGGTGCCGTCCCAGGGCTCGCAAAGTGCCCAGGGCGTCGAAGTGGCGATGGCGCTCACCGGGGAGCAGTACAAAATTGATGTCGGCTCCACGCCGCTGGGCCAGGATCTGAATACGCTGGTGGGTGGCGTGCAGTGGTCGCCACAGCTGACGGATTACCTCAAGCTGATCCTGACCGGCGAACGTCGTGCGGTGGTGGACAGCTTGCTGTCCTATGTCGGGGTGGAAGATAAGTACAGCGGCAAGAAGTGGGGCCAGGTCACTAAAAACGGCGGCAGCGCCCAGCTGAGCTATGACAATACCGATGCGGGCTTCTACGCCGGGTTTGGCGTGTATGACTATATCGGGGAGAACGTCCCGAGCAACACTAGCGTCAACGGTTCGGCGGGGGTCTATTTCCGTCCGTACTATGCTGCCGATCGCGAGTTAAAAGCCGGCATCAACATGAACTACATGAACTTTGACAAGAACCTGAGCTACTTCAGCTACGGTCAGGGTGGCTATTTCAGCCCGCAGGATTACATCAGCGTCTCCTTCCCGGTGGATTACACCCAGAAATATGACAACTGGAAGCTGGGCTTAGGCGCATCGGTGGGGTATCAGTCCTACTCCCAGGATGAGAGCCCGTACTTCCCGACGGATTCCGCTATGCAGAAACAGCTGGAAGATTACGTCTCCCGTGGTTTTGCCAAAGAGGCGTTCTACAAGGGCAGCAGTGAGAACGGCCTGGGGTACACCCTGCGCGCATCGACCGACTACAAACTCAATAAAGACATGACCATCGGCGGGCAGGTGGGGTATGACACCTTCGGGGATTACAACGAAAGTACCGCGAGCCTCTACTTCCGCTACCTTCTGGGGAATAAGTAATGAATGATCAACAGCTTTTGCAGTATTACCAGCATCAACAGACGCAGTCGGGTTGGTTTTCGCTGATCCACGTGATGATTGAGAGTATGGTAGCCAACGTTGGCGAGGCGCAGAGCCGCTCGTTCCTCGTGCAGATGGGCGACTCGCTGGGCGAGCGTTTCCCGCTGGCGCTGGCCCACACCGTGGGCCAGCTCGAAGCGCAGATCAATGCCCGGCTCGCGGCCTTTAACTGGGGCTATATTGATATTGATGCCAGCGAGACGGCGATCCGCATCGCCCATACGGCGTTACCGGTTCCGCCGGAAGAGCCAAAGCAGATGGCGTGGAACCACGCCTTCAGCGCGGTGCTGGAGGGGCTCTATGCCCGCTGGCTGCGCGAGCAGGGCGGCAAATCACACGTATCGCTGTGGCGGGAGGCATCCCCCTCGGCTACGGTTATCCATTTCAGATATCAAAACAATCAATAAGGATCGGCCATGTGGCAGCGAAGTAAAACCCTGGTTCTGGTGCTGGGACTGTTGTTAAGTCATCAGGCCTTTGCCGGCCCCGCCTGGGACAGCTACAAAGCGCGATTTTTGATGGCGGATGGTCGCATCATTGATACCGGCAACAACAGTGTGAGCCACACTGAGGGGCAGGGCTTCGCCATGATGATGGCGGTGCGTAACAACGATCGCGCCGGTTTTGACAAAATCTGGAACTGGACGAAAAAGAACCTGCAAAATCCCGAGACCGGACTGTTCTACTGGCGTTATAACCCGGTGGCACCGGACCCGATCGCCGACAGAAACAATGCCACCGACGGCGATACCTTTATCGCCTGGGCACTGTTAAAAGCGGGTACCCAGTGGAATGACAACAGCTATCTGAACGCTTCGGACGCCATCACTAAATCGCTGCTGGCCCGCAACGTGATCAGCTTTGCCGGTTACCGCGTGATGCTGCCTGGCGCGAAGGGCTTTAACCTCAACAGCTATGTGAATCTTAATCCGTCCTATTTTATCTTCCCGGCCTGGGAGGATTTCGCGAAGCGCAGTCATCTGACGGTGTGGCGTGACCTGATCAATGACGGACAGAAGCTGCTGGTGAAGATGCGCTTCGGCAATACCCAACTTCCCGCAGACTGGGTTTCCCTGTACGCCGACGGTCGCGTGACCCCGGCCAAAGAGTGGCCGGCGCGCTTTAGCTACGATGCGATCCGCGTCCCGCTCTATATCAAGTGGGCGAATGCCTCCAGCCCGCTGATGGCGCCTTACACCGCCTACTGGGGCCGGTTTGCCCGTACCCAGACGCCTGCCTGGGTGAATGTCACCACCGGCGATCCGGCGCCGTACATGATGGCGGGCGGGTTGCTGGCGGTGCGTGATTTGGCGCTGGGGCAACTTCCGGCTGGCGATCCGCAGATCACGACCCAGGAAGATTATTATTCTGCAAGTCTGAAGATGCTGGTGTCGTTAGCAAAATAGATGCAGGGAAAACCGGCCCGGGAACGGGCCGGTGAGAGGATTAATGGCCTAAGCCGAAGGTGTATTTGATGATGGCGGACAGGAAGGTGAAGTCCGGATCGGCAAAGGTCACCGCACTCACCCCCAGGTGGTTAAACAGCGGCAGGACCAGCGCCGGCAGGAAGCACAGCAGCAGACCATTCACGAAACTCGCCAGTACCGCCCCACGGAACCCACCGGTTGCGTTACCAAAGATCGCCGCACTACCGCCGGTAATAAAGCTCGCCATAATGCCCGGGATAATGATCGGCAGACCGATGAACGGGAAGATCGCCACGCAGCACAGTTCCGCCACAAAGCTGACCAGGAAGCCCACCAGTACCGCGTTCGGGGATTTGTCGAACAGCACCATCGGATCCACGGCCGGAACAGAACCTGGCGCCACCACCTGAGAGAAGCCTTTAAAGGCAGGCACGATCTCTTCGGTGAACATCACCACGCCTTTCTTGGCGATATATAACCCGCCTGCGAAGGTCGCAGATTTTTCCAGCAGCCAGACAAAATAAGGTTTATTCGCCAGCACGTTGCTGAGGAAAGCCTCTTCCGCAAAGATAGAGGAAATGCCCAGCAGGAAGAACATGGTCACAAAGGTCGCCACGTCCGGGTTTTTCAGGAAGCTGAATTTACCGCTGACTTTGACCTCTTCGACGTTGACCGAGGTATCACCAAACCATTTCCCGAGATACGAGCCGATAATATAGGAGCTGGACGCGGCGTGGGCGATGCAGTAATCGTTGTGGCCGATAATTTTACGGCTGAAGCGCGACAGGATCGTCGGGAACACCGCCATATAAGTGCCGATCACCAGCGAGCCGAAAATAATGGCGAACTGCTCGCTGTAACCTAATCCCACCAGCGCAGCGGTCACCGAGAAAGCCATAAAGACGATCAGGTGCAGCGACAGGTAAATGGATTTAAAGCGGGTGTAGCGGGCCAGCAGCACGTTAATGATCATCGCGAAGAACAGGATGAATGCCGCCGGTCGGCCCAGCGTATCAATGGTCAGCGCCATAATCGCTTCGTTGCTGGGCACCACCCCGCGCAGACCAAATGCGTTGGTAAATATGTCGCTGAACATGGTCAAGACGCCGCCGAGAATACTCCCGCCGGTTTTAATTAAGACAAAACCAATAAAAGCGAGCAGGGTGCCTTTAATAATATCGGTGAGGCTGCTTCTTTGTAAGGTTAACCCTAAGAGAGCAATAAACGCGACGATAATCGCGGGCGTGCCAAGTATTTTAATAATGTAATCCACGATAAATTTTCCGTATTTAAGAGAGTATCAAAATAGTCAGTTAAAATTTTCAGGCCGAACGCATCCCCGAGAGTAATCCCGATAGTTATTTTCTGGCGCTGTAAAATAAAATGTTAAATCCGTGTGTTGGTTTTAAATAAAAGCGCTAATGCATGCTCCTCGTTTCTCACACCGGTTAGTTATCCACACAAAAACCTTACTGTTTGTCTGGTCTGATATCTTAACGATTTCCGGGAAGTAAATTGTGATGAACATATCTAAAACGCCATTTCATTTTACAAAAAATGACGATTCGTTTTTGCTGGGGGCGTTGAGAGTGTGATTCTGGAAGGCGGCTCGCAGAGATGAAAACCAGGTTGGGATTTTGCTTTTGACGGGGAGGGGAGAGGAGTAGGGTGAGGGCGTTGCAGGAGAAACTGCAGCCGGGCGTAGGAACCCGAACAACTCAACTGCGATACAGGTTTCTGTATCGGGTCAGCGCACACCGTTGTAAAATCTTCGGTGGCGCTGGCAGGGCAGCCGAAAGGCTGGCCGGTTGCCGTTGAGTTCCGGTTCCTAACCCTGTCAGCGCTACCACTCTCCTGAGCTTAGGAACTCAGATTGTGGCTCATTAAACTCAACGGAGGATGCCTTATGGCTACTATCCCAACCCTGTCTTATCCCGAATTTGACGAAAGCGTTATTCATCATCTGCTCACCGCGCCGATCCCCGCCACCGCTGACCTGTTTGAGGTAACGGACCTGTGCACGGCATATGTGAATGTCCTACTGGAAACAAAAGAGGTGTCTGCGCGTCTGGCACTTTGCGGGCGGTTATCTCATGTGCACGCCCGTCTGGGGCAGCTGTGCGACGAATATTTACCGCCGGAGCTGGTGGCCCAGCTTACTGTTGATGAGCCGCCCGAATCCGCCATGCCGGACTGCTGGCAGGACACGTATCTGATGGTGGGATATTTGCGCTCGCTGAATCAGGCATTACTGGGGAATAAGCTGCCGGGTAAGGTGGCGGAGGACCTGGCGGGACTGCTGCATGACATGGTGTATATTCTGCGGGATTATGTCAGGGAGCCGTACCGGACACACTAATATTGCCTGAACAGAGGCTGAACGAAAAAGGAGTCAGATAATTTCTTATCTGACTCCTTTTTTTATCTGGTGGCCCCTGCTGGACTTGAACCAGCGACCAAGCGATTATGAGTCGCCTGCTCTAACCACTGAGCTAAGGGGCCGTGGCGGAGGATTATAAAGTAACTCCTCGTCGCAATCCAGACATACCCGCCTGCCTGCTGTTTTTATAAACAACCCATTTTCAATCTCTTATACTTAGAGCCTGAACCATTAAGCGGGAGTAATCATGATCAACGACATCCTTGCGCCAGGCCTGAGGGTGGTGTTCTGCGGCATCAATCCGGGCAAGTCCTCTGCCCATACCGGTTTTCACTTTGCCCATCCGGGAAATCGCTTCTGGAAGGTGATCTACCAGGCCGGGTTTACCGACAAACTTCTGAAGCCGGAAGAGGAGCAGCAGCTGCTGGATACGCGCTGCGGCATCACCATGCTGGTGGAACGTCCGACGGTGCAGGCGAGCGAGGTGAACCTGCATGAGCTGCGCAGCGGTGGGCGGGAGCTAATTACCAAGATGGAGGACTACCAGCCGGCGGCGCTGGCGATCTTGGGTAAGCAGGCGTATGAGCAGGCGTTCAGCCAGCGTGGGGTACAGTGGGGAAAGCAGAGCATCACCATCGGCGTGACCCAGGTGTGGGTGTTGCCTAATCCGAGTGGGCTCAACAGGGCGACGGTGGAGAAGCTGGTGGAGGCGTATCGGGAGCTGGATGAGGCGCTGGTGACGCGGGGGCTTTAAATTCCCCTCACCCTGACCCTCTCCCCATAGAGGAGAGGGAACAAACAAAAAAAAGCTCCCGATTGGGAGCTTTTTTACGTTCAGGACGGTTAGTCGTCCAGGAAGCTACGCAGCACTTCAGAGCGGCTCGGGTGGCGCAGTTTACGCAGCGCCTTCGCTTCGATCTGACGGATACGTTCGCGGGTAACGTCGAACTGTTTACCCACTTCTTCCAGCGTGTGGTCGGTGTTCATATCGATACCGAAACGCATACGCAGGACTTTCGCTTCACGGGCGGTCAGGCCAGCCAGCACGTCGTGCGTGGCGGCACGCAGGCTCTCGGTGGTAGCAGAGTCCAGCGGCAGCTCGAGGGTGGTATCCTCGATGAAATCACCCAGATGCGAATCTTCATCATCACCGATTGGTGTTTCCATGGAGATTGGCTCTTTGGCGATCTTCAGCACTTTACGGATCTTGTCTTCCGGCATCAGCATGCGCTCGGCCAGCTCTTCTGGCGTCGGCTCGCGGCCCATCTCCTGCAGCATCTGGCGGGAAATACGGTTGAGCTTGTTGATGGTCTCAATCATATGCACCGGAATACGGATGGTGCGCGCCTGATCCGCGATAGAGCGGGTGATAGCCTGACGGATCCACCAGGTTGCGTAGGTGGAGAACTTGTAACCACGACGGTATTCGAACTTATCAACCGCTTTCATCAGACCGATGTTACCTTCCTGGATCAGATCCAGGAACTGCAGGCCGCGGTTGGTGTATTTCTTGGCGATAGAGATAACCAGACGCAAGTTTGCTTCAACCATCTCTTTCTTCGCACGGCGGGCTTTCGCTTCACCGATGGACATACGACGGTTAATGTCTTTTACCTGCTCGATGGTCAGGCCGGTCTCTTCTTCAATCTGCTGCAGCTTCTGCAGACCACGGTGGACGTCGTCAGCCACATCACGCAGCTTTTCAGACCACGGCTTGTTCATCGCGATAGCCGCGTTGAACCAGGTTTCGCTGGTTTCGTTGCCGGTGAACAGGGTGATGAAGTTCTTCTTCGGCATTTTGCACTGTTCAACGCACATTTTCATGATGATGCGTTCCTGGGTACGGACGCGGTCCATCATGACGCGCATGCTGTTAACCAGGTAATCGAACTGTTTTGGCACCAGACGGAACTGTTTGAACACTTCAGAAAGCTTCAGGATCTCTTCCTGAGCGGCAGCATGGCTACGGCCTTTGGCTTTAATGGTGTCGCGGGTGACTTCATACTGCGTACGCAGCTCACCGAACTTCTCGCGCGCCAGTTCAGGGTCGATGCTGTTGTCATCGTCGCTGCTGTCGTCGTCGCTCTCTTCTTCTTCTTCGTCTTCGTCATCGTCCATCTCTTCCTGAGACAGCTCAGAGCCGACATGCGTCGCCGTAGGCGCCATGTCTTCTTCCGCGTTCGGATCGACAAAGCCGGTGATCAGATCGGACAGACGTGCTTCTTCCGCTTCCACACGATCGTACTGCTCGAGCAGATAGGTGATGGCTTCAGGGTATTCGGCAACAGAGCACTGGACCTGGTTGATCCCGTCTTCGATACGTTTGGCGATGTCAATTTCGCCTTCACGGGTCAACAGCTCAACGGTACCCATTTCACGCATGTACATGCGCACCGGGTCCGTCGTGCGGCCGATTTCTGATTCAACACTCGACAGAACCTGTGCAGCAGCTTCTTCTGCATCTTCGTCAGTGTTGTTTGAGTTTTCAGCAAGCAACAGATCATCGGCATCAGGGGCTTCTTCCATCACCTGAATACCCATGTCATTGATCATTTGGATGATGTCTTCGATCTGATCGGAGTCGACGATATCTTCCGGCAGATGGTCATTGACCTCGGCATAGGTCAGATAGCCTTGCTCCTTACCACGTTGGACAAGAAGTTTCAGCTGTGACTGCGGGTTTTGCTCCATAAGACGGTATCCACACTTATTCGTTTGATTGGTGTCGGCGATACGGCTGCCAACCTTTAAAGCGAGGGCGTACTTGTATTTGTGCCGCTGCCTCTCAGTGCGGCTGTCGGGATCTACCCGAACGATATTCGGCACTTAAGCCGTTAAATTCTTTTATTTCTTCGCCAGTTCCTGGTTAATCATCCAGAGCTCCCGGCGTTCTTCGCTGCTTAAACCGTGTGTGCGCTCGCGAGCTATCAACTCTTCCTGGCGCAGTTCAAGCATCGAATCAAACATATGGTTGAGCGAGTCGGTGAAGGTCTCTTCGGCGATATCTTTATCTGCTATATCGTCCCACATCGACAGTTTTTCAAGGGTGGCGGACGCTTTTGTTCCGCGATAGTGCTCTAAAAGTTGCCCTGTGGTCAGACCTGGCTGTGAGAGACAAGTGTTGACCAGTTCTGCAAATAAGCCAAGTCCCGGCAGCTTTTCGTGGTTCAAACCTTCCAGAGATGGCACTTTCGGCGCCAGTTCCGGATTTTGCACCAGCAGTCCTATCAGTATACGCATGGTTGTGCGTTTTAGCTGTGGCGCGGGGCGAGCTGCTCCGCTATCCGCCAGCTTTGGCATTAAACGTTCAAGCTGACTGTCATCCAGAATGCCGAGTTTCTTACCCAACTCCTGACGCAGATAGATGCGCAACGTTTCGCCGGGCACCTGAGTAATCAGCGGTAACGCCAGCGTGCTCAGCTGGGCGCGGCCATCCGGGGTGCTCAAATCGACCTGCGGCATCAGGCTGTTAAACAGAAACGTGGAGAGTGGCTGAGCCTGCTCCATCCGCGCCTCAAATGCCGCTTTGCCCTCTTTACGCACCAGCGTATCCGGGTCTTCGCCGTCGGGCAGAAACATAAAGCGTAACTGACGCCCGTCGGTCATATAAGGCAGAGCCGTTTCCAGCGCGCGCCAGGCGGCTTCACGTCCGGCCCGGTCGCCGTCGTAACAGCAAACCACGGTGTTGGTCACCCGAAACAGCAGCTGAATATGGTCGGCGGTCGTGGAGGTGCCCAGAGACGCAACGGCATAATTAATGTCGAACTGCGCCAGCGCCACCACATCCATATAGCCTTCGACCACCAACAGACGCTGCGGTTCAGCGTTATCCTGCTGGGCTTCATACAGGCCATACAGCTGGCGGCCCTTATGGAAAATGTCCGTTTCCGGGGAGTTAAGGTATTTCGGCAGGGCATCGCCCAGCACGCGTCCACCAAAACCAATTACCCGGCCACGCTTGTCGCGAATGGGGAACATCACCCGCTCGCGGAAGCGGTCATAGCTGCGTCCCTTGTCATTAGTGACCAGCATGCCCGCGTCGATGAGGGATTTACGATCTTCGCTATTGCCGCCAAAACGCTTTAACACGTTATCCCAACCGGGAGGGGCGTAACCAATAGCGAAACGCGCAATAACATCGTCGCTCAGTCCGCGCTGGTTCAAATATTGACGCGCAGGCTCAGCGGCAGGTTGCTTAAGAGACTGTTGATAAAATGCGTTCAGGCCGTCCATCAGCTGATACAGCGTTTGTCGTTGATGACGCTCTATCTGGCTGGGGCCACTACCTGCTTCATAAGGCACTTCAAGGTTGTGCATGGCTGCCAGCTCTTCGACGGTTTCAACGAACTCGAGCTTGTCGTAGTTCATCAAAAAGTCGACGGCGTTGCCGTGCGCGCCACAGCCGAAGCAGTGGTAGAACTGTTTTTCACCGTTAACGGTGAAAGAGGGGGTTTTCTCGTTATGGAATGGACAACACGCGTGGTAGTTCTTGCCCTGCTTTTTCAGCTTTACCCGCGCGTCGATGAGATCGACGATGTCGGTTCTTGCCAGCAGATCATTAATGAAAACGCGTGGGATTCGTCCAGCCATAGGCCCCGTGAATTTTTAGTGACTCATAAACGAAAACAAGCCGCGCATTCCTTCCGGAAGCACGGCCTTACGACTATTACTCTGTCTGACAATTGAGGACGTGCGTCCTCAAAAGATTAGTACAGACGAGTACGGCGTGCGTTTTCGCGAGCCAGTTTCTTCGCGTGACGTTTCACAGCAGAAGCTTTAGCGCGCTTACGTTCGGTCGTTGGTTTTTCATAGAACTCACGACGACGAACTTCAGCCAGAACACCTGCTTTCTCGCATGAACGCTTGAAGCGACGCAGTGCTACGTCGAACGGCTCGTTTTCACGTACTTTAATTACCGGCATGTAACTCTCACCTTTATAAATTCGGTTTGCCGCTGGCATCAACGCCAGCTTATTTCAAAATGGTGCGGAATTTTACTGCAATTGCTGCTGCTTTGTAAAGCACCGCGGCCGTTTTTGAAAGGGACTTTTATAAGGGTGAGGAGTATACACGAAGAGAACTCCAGGGGTGAGGAAAGTTTTACATCAACCCGCCCAGGCTCTACACTGCGCGGTATCTGAGTGAGGTAAAACAAGTCATGCGTGTACTGGGTATTGAAACATCCTGCGATGAAACCGGCATCGCGATCTACGACGATGAAAAAGGGCTGATCGCCAACCAACTGTATAGTCAGGTGAAATTACATGCTGACTACGGCGGTGTGGTGCCGGAGCTGGCCTCCCGCGACCATGTGCGTAAAACGGTGCCACTGATTCAGGCGGCGCTGAAAGAGGCGGACTTAACGGCCAAAGATATCGATGCCGTGGCCTACACGGCCGGTCCTGGGCTGGTGGGGGCGCTGCTGGTGGGCGCGACTATTGGACGTTCGCTGGCGTTCGCGTGGGATGTCCCGGCAATCCCGGTTCACCATATGGAAGGGCACCTGCTGGCGCCGATGCTGGAAGACAATCCACCGGCGTTTCCGTTCGTGGCGCTGCTGGTTTCCGGTGGCCATACCCAGCTGATCAGCGTCACCGGCATTGGTCAGTACGAACTGCTGGGTGAGTCCATTGACGATGCGGCGGGTGAAGCTTTCGATAAAACCGCCAAGCTGCTGGGGCTTGATTACCCGGGCGGCCCGATGCTGTCGAAGATGGCATCCCAGGGCACGGAAGGACGCTTTGTCTTCCCGCGTCCGATGACGGATCGTCCGGGTCTGGATTTCAGCTTCTCGGGGCTGAAAACCTTCGCGGCGAATACCATCCGTAATAATGAAGATGACGATCAGACCCGCGCTGATATCGCCCGTGCTTTTGAAGATGCGGTGGTGGATACGCTGATGATCAAGTGCAAGCGCGCTCTGGATCAGACCGGCTTTAAGCGTCTGGTGATGGCAGGTGGCGTCAGTGCCAACCGTACCCTGCGCGCGAAGCTGGCGGAAATGATGCAAAAGCGTCGCGGTGAGGTGTTCTACGCCCGTCCGGAATTCTGTACCGATAACGGGGCGATGATCGCCTATGCCGGGATGGTGCGTCTGAAGCCAGGTGCCACGGCGGATCTCAGCGTCTCCGTCCGTCCGCGCTGGCCGCTGGCAGAACTGCCTGCCGCCTGATGAAAGTGACCCGGATGTCAGAGTGCGATATCAAACATCCGGGTTTTCGCTAGCAGGCAGTAGAGCTGGCAGCTGTTCTTCACCCCCAGCTTGTCCATCGCCCGCATTTTATGGGCGCTCACGGTTTTAATGCTCAGATGCATCCGCCGCGAGATATCCGTCAGGCTCAGTCCCCTACAGATCAAACGCAGCACGTCAGTCTCCCGGACGGACAGCGCCTCATTCATCATTTTCCCGCCTTTAAACAGGGCGTTCATCAGAGTGCGCTCGACGTACACTTCGCCATCGATCACCGACTGTAACGCCTGGCTGAGGATCTTTTCATCGCTGTGACGGCTGAGCCAGGCTTTCGCACCTGCTTCCAGTGCGAGGCGGATCAGCAGCGGGTTGGTATCGGGCGAGAGCATCATCACCTGCAGCGACGGGTAGTGGCGGGTTAACCACTTCACCAGCGCCAGCCCCTCCATGCCGTTCTGCGGATCCCGCAACGTATAGCCCAGCAACAAAATGTCGGGGGTTTCGCGCGCCAGCAACGCCAGAAGCTCTCCCGTTGAGGCGGCTTCGCCACAGAATGAGAGCGCCAGAGAGGCGTTATCGGCGATCATGGCACCGATCCCCCGGCGGATCACGGTATGCTCATCCGCAATCACCATTTTAATTGTCATTGGATTTTCCTTCAGCGGCGTTAATTAGAGTTTGCCCAGGATGTAATTTTATATTGTGCGCGCCCGGATGGATTGCAAAGGAATAAATATTTTTACCCGCAGCGAGGACTTGACAGATTTAAATAGCGCCGCTGCTAAGCCAAAGTTTAATGACAAGAAATTTCTTATTTTTTAAAAGAGCGCTCTTATAGGTCCGCTTACTTTTTTAATTCATGCTGAAAAAGAAGGATTTTAATTAATGTCATAAAGGATCGTTGGCTAAAATGAAAAAAAGTATTTTATCACTGTTAATTTGCGCAGCCGTTACCTGTTCCGCGCACGCTGCAACCCTGCCTCAGGCGGAGCTGGCTCAGGAAGGTGTTTCCTATGCGGCGATCATCGTGACGCTGAAGCCGGGCACCGAAGGCACCACCACGGCGGCCCCTAAGCTGACCCTGAGTGACCCGACTCTGGTCCTCACCCCGATGTTCCAGGCGAATAAGTCTGCTGAACTGAACGAGCTGAATGCGCGTTACGGTTTTGACCGTTATTTACGTGTCACCCTGCCGGAGAGTAAAGCGCAGGATAAAGACTTCATCAACAATATTATTACCGAGCTGGAACATAATCAGAACGTTGAAACGGTATATCCTGAAAGTATTCCCGTTTCGTTAGATGATACCCAGCAGGAAACAAGCCAAACCAAACCGAAATTAAAATCGTCGGGAAACGGTAATCTCACGGCTTCATCTATTCCTGATTATCGCCACCTGCAGGATTATTTAAAATCACCCACTGAAAAACGTGCTGGCTATTTTATGGGTGGGGTGAATCGCGACAGTGTGAATTCCTATAAGGGCAACGAGGGTGAGGATATTACTATCGTCTCGTCCGAAAACTGTGGCTGGAATGATAAGCACCTGAATTTACCGCCGATTGCCTTCCTGCAGGGCCCTAACAAAGAGACCTGCACCGAACGGCAACATAATACCGCTTCCGTCGGCATTCTGGCGGCACGGGATATTGGGACCGGCGTGCGTGGCCTGAGCTATAAAAGTAAAGTCGCCTATGCCGCCTGGCCGTCAACCAACCTCTATAACATGATCCCACAATTAAACGCGGGAGATGTAGTCTCGTTAAATATGCAGACCTGGGGCGGAGAAGTGGCCGGAACCTGTACCTCCGCCTGCTACATCCCCATTGAACAGGATGTCAGCTACTTCAACGTGATTAAGGCGCTCACCGACAAAGGCGTATTTGTGGTGACCTCTGCGGGGAACGGTAATATCAACCTCGACTCGCCGGCCTTCAATGGCAAGTGGGATACTCAGGTACGGGATTCCGGGGCGATTATCGCCGGGGCCTTCTGTGCAAAAACCGGTCAGCGGGCTCACTTCAGCACCTACGGCAAGCGGGTGACCAGCTCATCCTGGGGCTGCAGCGATGTCGTCACAACCGGCTACGGCACACTTAATAACGCCACCAATGCCAACTACACCAACAGCTTCGGGGGTACCTCATCCTCCACGCCAATCGTGGCGGGCGTCGTCGCCAGCCTGTCGGGGATTGCCAAAGCCCACGGCATTACGGTAACCCCACTGCAGATGCGTCAGATCCTGCAGGAGACCGGTACCCCAGCCGCTAATGGCACCGGGGCGATCATTGGTACGCAGCCCGATATGGAGCGCGCCGTTGCCAGAATTATGGCCCTGAAGAACGGCGGTGACACCCTGCCAGCGCCGACGGCGATAGCGGGGGCGGATTACACCATGACCTCGTCTGCCACCGGCGTGAGCACTTATCCGCTGGATGGCAGCAAGAGCCTGAATGCGAAATCCTATACCTGGAGCGTGACCAAAGGTTCCGGCACCTTCTGGCTGCAGGAGAAACTCAACGGCACGCTGGTTAACAGCCTGAACAGCGCCCATGCCTATGCGGTGATCCCGGCCAATAGCGAAGGTGAAGCGACCTATACCCTGACGACTACCGGGGCGGACGGTCGTACGGCTCAGGACAGCATGACCATCAAAGTGAGTAAACCGGCGGCACCGGCGCAGGACGAAACGCCAGCCACACCGGCCACTCCGGACAAGGACGAGACCCCGGCGAAGGACGAAACCCCGGCCACCCCGGCTCAGGACACCACCCCGGCTTACAATGCGAAGATTGCTTATCCGGTTAAATGCACCAAAGTCTCGTATAACGGCAAGATCTGGATGAACCAGTGGTACGTCAACCCAGGCCAGGAAACCCCGGGCAACGGCGGCACCTGGGGCGTGTGGCGTCAGCAGGGCGTGACAGGCAACAGCTGTAAATAACCCCCACAGCCTGGCGTGATGCCAGGCTTTTTTACACCTTCAGCATCCCTTTATCTTCCAGGAAACCGATGATCGTCCCCAGCCCGTCGCCCGCTTTCAGGTTGGTGAAGGTCCAGGGACGCTCGCCGCGCATGCGGTTGGTATCGCGCTCCATCACCTCCAGCGAGGCCCCCACGTACGGTGCCAGATCGGTTTTGTTGATCACCAGAAAATCGGATTTGGTGATCCCCGGCCCGCCTTTGCGCGGGATCTTCTCCCCTTCGGCCACGTCGATCACATAGATGGTCAGATCCGCCAGCTCCGGGCTGAAGGTGGCGCTCAGGTTGTCCCCACCGCTCTCGACAAAGATCAGATCCAGATTGCCAAACTTCTCGCTCAGTGCTTCCACTGCCGCCAGGTTCATCGAGGCATCTTCGCGGATTGCGGTATGCGGACAGCCGCCGGTCTCCACCCCGACAATGCGCTCCGGCTCCAGGGCGCCCGCTTCGGTGAGGATGCGCTGATCCTCTTTGGTGTAGATATCGTTGGTCACCACCGCCAGCTGATACTGGTCGCGCATCGCTTTACACAGCGCTTCCAGCAGGGCGGTTTTGCCCGACCCCACCGGGCCGCCGACGCCCACGCGCAGGGGATGTTTGTACTCAGACATAGAGACTCCTCAGGAACGGAATAACCGTGAATATTGGGTTTCGTGACGCGCCGAGGCGATGGCCGAGAGCGGCGTGGCCGCCCCCAACTGGTCATCGCGGCGCAGAAGGGCCTGCTCCAGCCCGTCGGCAAAGCGATCGCAGAGATCGATGATCAACAGCTGGGCCGCTTGCTGACCAAAGGGCACCAGCTTAACGCCCGCCATCACCGCGCTCTCAATCCAGCTGTAGCCGAGGCTTGACGCCATCTCGCGCAGGCCGATGCCCCAGCGCACGCCGAGCCATGCCATGCCGCACAGCTGGCTTTGCGCAAACAGCGGCAGCCAGTCGGGCGGACAGTCTGTCTCCCAGCTTTTGATCAGCCGGGTGAAGGCTGCCCCGCGGTTGCGCTCCTCTTCCCGCAGCTCGCGGGTCTCGCGGCAGGCGAGGAGGTACGCCGTCCAGCGCGAGGCGGCGGCAATATCCTGCTGCTCGCAGGCGTGATATAGGCGGGCAAACAGCGGCAGATCGACGCAGAAAAAGCTCTGCTCCATTTGCTGACATTGCCAGGCTTTGAACGCGGCGGGCGTCGTAACCCAGCCCGCTTCCGCCGCCCACTCCAGCCCCTGGGACCAGGTATAGGATCCCACCGGCAGGCTGCTGCTGGCGAGCTGCATCAGGCGCAGCTGGCGGGACAGATCCATCAGCTCATCAGCGCCAGCAGGGCAGAGGCGATCAGCCCGCCGCCAAAGGTTTTACGCAGCCCGTCGTGGCGGCGCAGCAGCAACCCGGCAGCAAAGCTGACGCACAGCACCGCAGCGCTGGCGAGCATAAAGCCGCTGGTGAACAGCCAGAAGCTGTGGCCTGCCATCTCGACGCCGTGCGCCCAGCCGTGGAACATCGCCAGCGCCGGGACGGCCAGCAGCAGGCGGTTTTCGGTTTTGAACATCATCACGCCGCATACCGCCAGCGAGGCGATAATCAGCATCTCCATCCCGCTAAAACCGCCGAGCAGGCTGCCCGCGATCGCGCCGGTCAGCATCATGCCGAGGGTGGCAAAAGGCATCAGCAGTTTGCGGCCGCTCAGGGCGGCGAGTACGCCTGCGCCGGTTAACATCAGGAGATGATCCAGCCCGGTCAGAGGATGGAAAAAGCCGGCATGAAAACTGTCGCTGCCGTGTCCCGGATGGGCCAATGCGGGCAGGGAGAAGGCCAGCAGCAGCAGGGGTAACAACTTGCGCATGATGAATCCTTAATGTGAATGAGCGTGAGAGTGCGAATGGGAATGAACTTCGCTGGCGTAGGCACCTGCTTCCGGTTCAAACGGCAGGCTGGCGAACGTCACTTCGAGGTCGAACAGCTGCAGCATCTCATCGAGCACATGATCGTGGTGATAACGCAGCTCGCCGGGCAGAATTTGCAGCGGCACGTGGCGGTTTCCCAGGTGATAGCAGGCGCGCGCCAGCAGGAAGGGATCGGCGCAGCGCACCACCGACAGCGGCTCGGCGGCGGCAATGACTTCCACCACCTCACGCCCGTCGTCGCTGATAAGCAGGTCGCCGCCCCGCAGCAGCAGGCCGCGCGGCAATATCAGGCCTGCATCGCGCCCGTCGTCCAGCACCACGCGGGCGCGGCTCTTGACCCGGACATCAATCGGCAGCGTCACCCGGGCGGTGACGGGATGGGGATGGTCGAGGCGTTGGGTTAAGGTGATCATGATTTCTCCTCAGAACAGAAAATAGCGTTGTGCCATCGGCAGGACCTCTGCCGGCTCACTGGTGATCAGTTCCCCGTCAATGCGTACCTCATAGGTTTGCGCATCGACGGTAATGTTCGGTTGCAGGCTGTTGTGGATCATGTCGGCCTTTTTCACCGCCCGGCAGCCTTTGACCACCGCGGTGGCGCTCTGCAGGTTCAACTCCTGCGCAATACCGTTATCGGCGGCGGCCTGCGAGAGAAACGTCAGCCGGGTGGCGTGGCGGGCGGCACCCAGCGACCCAAACATCGGCCGGTAGTGCACCGGCTGCGGGGTAGGGATCGAGGCGTTAATGTCGCCCATCGGCGCACAGGCGATCATCCCACCTTTGACGATGGTGGCCGGCTTGACGCCAAAGAAGGCGGGGGACCAGACCACCAGATCCGCCAGCTTGCCGGCCTCAATCGACCCAACTTCGTGGGCGATGCCGTGGGTCAGGGCCGGGTTGATGGTGTACTTGGCGATATAGCGTTTCACCCGCAGGTTATCGTTGTCGCCGGTCTCATCCGCCAGCGGGCCGCGCTGCACCTTCATCCGGTGCGCCACCTGCCAGGTGCGGATAATCACTTCGCCTACCCGGCCCATCGCCTGGGAATCCGACGAGGTGAGGGAGAAGGCCCCGATGTCATGCAGCACGTCTTCGGCGGCGATGGTTTCCCGGCGAATACGCGATTCGGCAAAGGCCACGTCCTCGGCGATATCCGGGTCGAGATGGTGGCAGACCATCAGCATGTCGAGATGTTCGTCGATGGTGTTGACCGTGTAAGGCAGGGTCGGGTTGGTGGAGGAGGGCAGAATATTGGGGTGCGCGCAGGCGGTAATAATATCCGGCGCATGGCCGCCGCCCGCCCCTTCGGTGTGGAAGGTGTGAATAGTGCGCCCGGCGATGGCTGCCAGCGTGTCTTCGACAAACCCGGCCTCGTTGAGGGTGTCGCTGTGCAGCGCCACCTGGATATCCATCTCATCCGCCACCGTCAGGGAGCAGTCGATGGCTGCGGGCGTTGACCCCCAGTCCTCATGAATTTTCAGGCCAATCGCGCCTGCGGCAACCTGCTCGCGCAGGGCATCCGGGTTGGAGGCGTTGCCCTTGCCCAGCAGGCCAATGTTGACCGGCAGGGTGTCGGCGGCCTGCAGCATCCGCGCGATATACCACGGCCCCGGCGTGCAGGTGGTGGCATTGGTGCCAGCGGCAGGGCCGGTACCGCCGCCGATCATGGTGGTGACGCCGGAGACCAGCGCCTCTTCCGCCTGCTGGGGGCAGATCCAGTGGATGTGGGTATCGACCCCACCCGCAGTAACGATCTTCCCTTCGGCGGCGATCACCTCGGTGGCCGCGCCAATTGGGATGGTCACGCCGGGCTGAATGTCCGGGTTACCGGCTTTACCGACGGCGACGATCCGGCCATCCTTCACGCCGATGTCGGCCTTAACGATCCCCCAGTGATCGACGATCAGGGCGTTGGTGAGCACCAGATCGACGCAATCCTGCGCCGTCATCTGCCCCTGACCCATGCCGTCGCGGATCACCTTTCCGCCGCCGAATTTGACCTCTTCACCGTAGATCGTCAGATCCTGTTCCACCTCGATCCACAGCTCGGTATCGGCCAGCCGGACTTTATCCCCGGTGGTGGGGCCAAACATGTCGGCATAGGCCTGACGTGAGATCTCAGCCATGATCCACCTCGCCCATCACCTCGCCGCGAAAGCCGACAAGCCGCTGCGCGCCCGCCACCTGCACCAGCGTGACGGCGCGTTTTTGGCCGGGCTCGAAACGCACGGCGGTCCCGGCGGCGATGTTCAGCCGGTAGCCTTTGGTCGGCTCACGATCGAACTTCAGGGCCGGATTCACTTCGTAAAAGTGGTAATGGGATCCGACCTGGATCGGCCTGTCGCCGTGGTTCTCGACGATCACGCTCAGCGTGTTACGGCCTGCGTTGATCGCGATCTGGCCGGGTTTAATCTGGTATTCGCCTGGGATCATGCTGCCCCCTTACAGGATCGGATTGTGAACGGTGACCAGCTTGGAGCCGTCCGGGAAGGTGGCCTCCACCTGAATGTCCGGGATCATCTCCGGCACGCCCTCCATCACCTGGCTGCGGGCCAGGACGTGGCGACCGGCTTCCATCAGCTCCGCCACCGTCTGCCCGTCACGCGCACCTTCCATTATGAAGGCGCTGATCAGGGCCACCGATTCCGGGTAATTGAGCTTCACGCCGCGGGCGAGACGGCGCTCGGCCACCAGCGCGGCGGTAAACAGCAACAGCTTGTCTTTTTCTCTGGGGGTCAGTTCCATCGTGCGTCTCTCAGGTGTGCCAGATACGGGGCGAGCAGGGGGCTTTGGCGGTGAGCTGCGGGCGCAGGCGCTGCCAGATCTCGCGCATCGCCTGCTGGCAAATCAGGTTGTCATGGGCCAGAAAACGGACCGACAGCAGGCCATCGGTGAGGGTCGCCCCCGCGAAATGCTCCAGCGGTGCCAGTACCTCGCGGGCCTCCTCCAGCTGCGTTTCGCTGGCCGGGTAAAACAGCAGGGTGCCGATCCACGGGTGTTCTGCCACGGGGGTCAGATCGCCGTCGGCCAGATGCTGGCGCTCGATCAGCAGCGGTTCGCCCTCGATCCAGACCTCGAGGCGGCTTTCGATCTGCCCGTGGCTGAAGGTTTCGCCCATCACCGGCCGGCCTAAGCAGAACAGCTCCCAGGCCAATAGCGTGCTGCTGCGCTGCAGATGAAACACCGAGCGCAGGGCGGCATTCGCGCCGGGGAAGAAAATGGTGTCCTGCGGTAGCCACTCCAGCGTGGCGTGCTCGTCGAGGGTGAAGTGCTGATCCAGCCGCGCCAGCGCGCCGTTGCTGCGATAGAACTTGCTGGCACCGGGCATGGTGATCAGCGCGTGGCTGCGGGCCTCAAGGTGGACGTCGATCGTCAGTTCATCCCCGCCAACAATCCCGCCCGGCGGGTGCAGCAGATAGAGGTGGCAGGTGTCATCTTCGGGATAGAACGGGCGTTGAACGGTGAGCGGGCCGACGTGACGAGCAGAGTGAAGGAGGGTTTTTTCAGGGGTGTGACAAAACTGCAAAGCAAGCGATGCCTGCCAGCCTTTTACTGTTTTATCAACCATCTGAGGTGCTGACATGCTTCATCCATCTGCTCGCCGTCGGGATTTTTTTAGTATGCCCTGGCGGAAATGAAGGCTGTCATATGAGTCACTTATGGATGGGAGGCGGCATTGCCCGGCGGCGCTGCGCTTGCCGGGCCTACAGGTCGTGCAGGTTGTGGGTTTGTAGGCCGGGTAAGGCGCAGCCGCCACCCGGCTTCTCCGTCGCCCGAATATGGCACGGGTGTTGAGTCCCCGCTGAAATCGGCGAACCGGAGACCGGATGACAAGGGCTGGACGCCAGGGATGGCGGCCAGAGGCGAATCGAGACAGGATGTCGAGTTGAGCCGACCGCAGGCGTCAGGTCGGGAGGTGAGCGTAGTGCGAAGCACCGATTTCGTCGCGGGGCCGCGGGGATTGATAAGGGGGCCGCGGTGGCCCCCTTATCACGTTCACAGGTTCCGTTCATTTCATATTCTGCTGGACATGAGGTGAACGGAACCATTCCACTCCTGCTACATAATGCCTTACCAGACAGGTAATACCTTACCGGTAATCCTCCGCATCAATATCATACCCGGACGGTTCCCAGCGGATCGCCAGCAGCGAAACCAACCCAATCAGCGGCGCCAGGGCAATCACCCAGAAAACAGCCGTATCCATCGAGGCCACCAGCAGCGGGAACATAAACAGCGACAGCGTCGAGCTGCTGCGCATCAGCGTCTGGTTCAGCCCCACACCCACACCGCGCAGCGAGGTCGGGTAGCTGAGCGAGGCAAAGGTCATCGTATGCGCCCCCGGCCCAAAGCCCTGGCCGAACAGGAACAGAGCCAGCATCGCCACCGCGGTAACCCCCTCAGCGGCACCGTCCGGGCGACCGATAATCGCCAGCACCAGCAGGGCAATCAGCTGACAGGTATAACCCCCCAGCGACATCCGCCATGCGCCAAAACGCGGCACCAGCCGCACCGCCAGCAGACCGCCGACAAAGGCGAACAGCAGGTTCAGGGCCAGCGAAATGAGTATGGTGGTCAGCATCGACTGCACAAAGAAGCTGGAGATAATCACCGGCAGGCCAAAGGCCACGGCGTTATAGGCGAAGGACGAGACAATCGACAGTAGCGTGGCCAGGGTAGTGCGGCGCAGATAGACCCCGCGGAACAGATTCAGGTAGTTACCCCAGCTGGCTTTGTTCACCACCGGGGCGGGCTGATCGAGCGCCTCCTGCGGCACGTGGGCATTAATGTTGTACGCCTTGCGCAGGATCGCTGCCGCCTCTTTCAGGTTGCCCTGATTCGCCGCCCACACCGGGGATTCGCTCATATACCGGCTGCGGATGGCAATGATCACCAGCGCAGGGATCGCCCCGAAGCCGAGGATAATTCGCCACAGCCAGTCGCTGTGCGTCTCTGGCAATACACCATAGAAGAAGAGCACCAGCAGATACGAAATACTGATCGCGGCATACCAGGTAGGGCACCACATGGCGACGCTGGCGGCTTTGTTGCCGGGGCCTTTCAGCTTCGCGAACTCGCTTAAGAAGGCCATCGCCACGGGAAGGTCGATCCCCACGCCCAGACCCATCACAAAGCGCGCGCCCGCCAGCACGTACTCGTTCGGGGCAAAGGCACAGGCGATGGCCGCGACCACGAAGAACACCATGTCGGCCATAAAGACCCGGTAACGACCGATTTTATCCGTCAGGTAGCCGCCAATCAGCGCCCCGACAATCGCGCCGAAGGTGATCGCCGAGGCCACCATACCGGTGCCTGCGGGGGTGAGGTTGAACTCGCGGGTAATATCTTTGATGCCGAACGCCAGCGCGCCCAGGTCATAGGCATCGAGAAAAATGCCGCCAAGGGCAATCCCGATGACGATACGCGCATTGGCCCGGCCCTGTGAGCCTTCGTTTACCAGTTGGGTGACGTCCGCCGCGTTGCGGACCCATTTGATCTCCCCGTCGGAAGTTTTTCCTGCCGTTGCAAGTGAGGTTGGATCTGCGATCTCTGTCATTTTCTTATGTTGTGTTGGCTGTACGAACAAAAAGAGTACTCACAGCAAGAAAACGATCTAAATCACATTTGGTTATAAGGCATAACTAAGGGGTGAAGGCGAAAGGGCGCTACTGCGGCTCTTTCTTCTTTCTCTTCAGCTTCGACCAGATTTTAGTCTCCTGATGACGCCACAGGCGCTGGATGTTGTCATGGTGACGCAACAGGATCAGGCAGGAGAGCATCGACACCGGGAAGGTGAATTGGGGTTTGAACCACCAGACGTAAAACGGGGCAATCAGGGCGCTGACGATGGCGCCAAGGGAAGAGTAACCGCTGAGCAACACGCTGAGCAGCCAGGTGCCGGCCATCACGCCGGTGAGATCCCAGCCAATGGGGGCGATGGCACCAAATGCGGTGGCCACGCCTTTACCGCCTTTGAAACCGAAGAATACCGGCCAGATGTGGCCCAGACAGGCGGCGATAGCAATCAGCCCCAGCCAGAATGGCGTAACGCCCAGCGCATACGCGCCCCAGACGGGAAGCATGCCTTTCAGGACGTCAAAAATCAGAACCGCTACGGCTGCTCCTTTGCCGCCAATTCGTAGTACATTGGTCGCCCCCGGATTCCCGGAACCACTCTCGCGTGGGTCAGGTAACCCGGCGATACGGCAGACCAGAATGGCGCTGGAAATTGAGCCGCAAAGGTAAGCAAGGAGGATCATTCCAGGCGCGATTGCACTCATAACGCTGTTCCGTTTTGAAAATATCGTTTTGTACTTAGCATCTGTGGATAATACGCATAATTCGCCGGGAGTGGTATCCGGTTTAGCCAAAAACCAGGCAGGTCGTGATGGATATAGTATTTATAGAGCAACTTTCGGTAATCACCACTATCGGGGTGTATGACTGGGAACAGACCATCGAACAGAAGTTAGTGTTCGATATCGAAATGGGCTGGGATAACGTCGCCGCCGCGAAAAGCGATGATGTCAACGACTGCCTGAGCTATGCCGACGTCAGCGAAACGGTCATCAGCCACGTGGAAGGGCAGCGTTTTGCGCTGGTGGAACGCGTGGCGGAAGAGGTAGCGGAACTGCTGCTCAGCCGCTTTAACTCCCCGTGGGTGCGCATCAAAGTCAGCAAACCGGGCGCGGTGGCGCGGGCGGCCAATGTGGGCGTTATCATTGAGCGTAGCCAAAATCTGAAAGGAAATATTTAACGGTATCATCGTTAAACCAATTCCTGTTAAATCAGTCTTACAGCTGTTCATTCTGCGGTTACCCTCTGGGTAACCCGTTTTTTTCTGTCTTTTTAGGGGTTTATTGATGAGCGATATGCACTCCCTGCTGGTGGCAGCAATACTGGGTGTGGTCGAAGGATTGACAGAGTTTCTGCCGGTTTCCAGTACGGGCCATATGATTATTGTTGGCCATCTGCTGGGTTTCGAAGGCGAAACGGCGAAAACCTTTGAGGTGGTGATCCAGTTAGGATCCATTCTGGCAGTGGTGGTGATGTTCTGGCGCCGTCTGTTCGGGCTGATCGGTATTCACTTTGGCCACCCGCCCCATGAAGGCACCGGCAAAGGGCGCTTAACGCTGCTGCACATTCTGCTCGGGATGATCCCGGCGGTGGTGCTGGGGCTGGTGTTGCACGACACCATCAAATCGCTGTTCAACCCGATTAACGTGATGTACGCGCTGGTGGTGGGTGGTTTCCTGCTGATTGCCGCCGAGCTGTTCAAGCCAAAAGAACCACGTGCGCCGGGTCTGGATGATATGACCTACCGCCAGGCGTTTATGATTGGCTGCTTCCAGTGTCTGGCGCTGTGGCCGGGCTTCTCCCGCTCCGGGGCGACCATTTCCGGCGGGATGCTGGTGGGCGTGAGCCGCTATGCGGCCTCGGAGTTCTCGTTCCTGCTGGCGGTGCCGATGATGATGGGTGCGACCGCGCTGGATCTCTACAAGAGCTACCACTTCCTGACGGCGGCCGACATCCCGATGTTTGCCGTGGGCTTTGTCACCGCCTTTATCGTGGCGCTGTTCGCTATCAAAACCTTCCTGCAGCTGATCAAGCGCATCTCGTTTATCCCGTTCGCCATCTATCGCTTCATCGTGGCGGCCGCGGTCTACGTGGTCTTCTTCTGATGACTCACTGCCCTCAGTCTTTCGGCTGAGGGCAACGCAGTTCCTTCCAGTCCGCTACCGCCTGAATCCGCCGTTTTGTTAACTCTTCCCGAATCTCTGGCCCTTTAAATCCGGCCTCGATCACCGCTTGCGTTGGCACGGATTTCGCCACCTCCCAGGCTTCACGCAACAGTCGCCCCTGCGGATAGTCGTTGGCTTCAAACCCGGTGCGCCCGCGCACGTCGGCTTCGCTGGTCAGGGCGATTTGATCCACGCGCTGCGGCTTGCGCCAGGCGTCGATGCTGTCGAACAGCTTCACGATGGTGGCCGGTTTGAGGATCGGGAAGGTGTGGATCAGGTCATGGAATTCGGCGACCAGCTTCGCCAGATCGCGGATCTCGTTCGGCACCCGCATGCGCTGGCAAACCCGTTCAACCAGTCTGACCCCCGCCGGGCCGTGGCCGTGGTGGCGCGGCCAGAGTTCGGGTGGCGTTAAGCCTTTGCCGAGATCGTGGCAGAGGGTGGCGAAGCGCACGTCCACCTCCGGGCTGAGCATCGCCGCCATGCTCAGGGTCATCAGGGTGTGGATGCCGGTATCAATTTCCGGGTGCCACTTCGCCGGGGCTGGCACGCCAAACAGCGCGTCCAGTTCCGGGAACAGCACCTTCAGCGCTCCGCAGTCGCGCAGCACCTGGAAGTAAACCTGCGGGTTGCGGGTGGTGAGCGCATTCTCCGTCTCTTTCCACACCCGCTCCGGGGTGAGGTGTTCCAGCTCGCCCGCGTCGGTCATGGCCGTCATCAGCGCCATAGTTTCGTCGGCAATGCGGAAGCTCAGATGGGCGTAGCGGGCAGCAAAGCGCGCCACGCGCAGTACGCGGAGCGGATCTTCAGAGAAGGCCGGGGAAACATGGCGCAGGATGCGGTTTTGCAGATCCTGTTTACCGCCGTACGCATCGACGATATGACCGTTTTCATCCTGCGCGAGGGCATTGATGGTCAGATCCCGGCGCTGCAAATCCTCTTCGAGGGTGACGTCAGGGTCGGCATGGCAGGTAAAACCGGTATAACCGACGCCGGATTTGCGTTCGGTACGCGCCAGAGCGTACTCCTGGCGGCTTTGCGGGTGCAGAAACACAGGGAAATCGCGGCCTACCTGCTGGTAACCCGCGTCGAGCATTGCCTGAGGGGTGGCTCCCACCACCACCCAGTCTTTATCTTTGACCGGCAGACCTAACAACGCATCACGAACCGCACCACCGACCAGATAAATCTTCACGCCACACTCTCCCGTATCAAATATTGGCAAAATAATACGTAAGTGTGGCAGAGATGGCGACTTAGTTCATCCAACGGTCTTTACGTTTACGGCTCGGCACCAGATGTGGCAGCACCAGACCCAGCAGCAGACCCATCCCCAGCACGCCGCCGCCATACATAAACCACTGCATGATGATGGTGCGCTGTTTGTCATCCAGCTGCAGGTTAGCCGCGCTCACCTTTTTCTGGGCGACGATCAGCTCGTTTTTCAGCTTCTGGTTCTCATCTTTCAGACCGTTGATCACCCCGTCGCTCCGGGCCACTTTCTGCTGCATTTCAGCGGTGCGCTGGTTCCAGGTGGCGTCGATATTGGTCAGCTTGTCGGTCAGGGTTTTGACCTGGTTTTCCAGATCCGGCACGCGGGTGCGCAGGCTCGGGTCGGTGCTAAGCTCTTTCAGAGGGATCCAGGCGGTACGGCCGCTGCTGTCGCGCACCTGGCCATAGTTGGATTCCGCGTTGCTCTGCAACAGCACCACTTCCTCGCCGGCATTAATCGTACCCACGAGGCGATAATTGTCACCCGGACCACTGCGTACCCAGGTGTTCAGTTCGTCAGAAACGTAGCGCTTCTCTTCTGCGTGGACCACGGTCGCGGCGCTTAAAGCAAGTAATGTCAGTCCGATCAGGCGTAATTTAGGCATCAGGCAGTCGTTATTTTCATAAAAAGTGGAACGATATTAGTGGAAACAGACTTCAGGCTCAAAGGATTCGTCAGCATTCGGAATCCTCTGTGCTCTGTTGGCCACTGTAGCAAACTTTACGCCCGTCAAATTGCCCATTGCGTGGCAATCTGGCGCAAAATACTATCTACTGACAAAAAAGTGGCGAGTAAGTTCGCCGTAATTTACCCCACGATATTGCAATCAAAAGAACAAGGCCATGGCTCAGGAAATCGAATTAAAGTTTATCGTTGAAAACGGCAGCGTCGATGCGCTGCGAACTCATCTGCATCAGCTGACCGGCGAGCATCACGCTCCGGTGCAACTGCTCAACATCTATTACGAAACCCAGGACCTGTGGCTGCGCCGTCATGACCGGGGTCTGCGTATCCGTGGCGTGGACGGACGCTACGAGATGACCATGAAAATCGGTGGTCGCGTGGTGGGCGGCCTGCATCAGCGCCCGGAATACAACATCGATATCAGCCAGCCCGAGCTGGAGCTGGCGCGTTTCCCGGCGGAAGTGTGGCCGGACGGCCAACTCCCTGACGATTTGGCGGAGCGCGTTAGTCCGCTGTTCAGCACCGATTTCTGGCGCGAGAAGTGGCTGGTGAACGAAGGTAAAAGCCGAATCGAAATCGCCCTCGACCTGGGAGAAGTGAAAGCCAGTGAGTTCCAGGAGCCGATCTGCGAGCTGGAGCTGGAGCTGCTGGAAGGTCACGCCGATGACGTGCTGAAGCTGGCCCGCAAGCTGGTGACGCTGAATGGTCTGCGCCAGGGCAGCCTGAGCAAAGCCGCCCGCGGCTATCATCTGGCCCAGGGCAATGCCCCGCGCATCCTGAAACCCACCGAAATTCTGCGCGTCGCGCCAAAATCCTCTGTCGAGCAGGGCTTTGCAGCCTCACTGGAGCTGGCGCTGAGCCAGTGGCAATACCACGAGGAACTTTGGGTCCGCGGCGTGAAAGGGGCGAAAGCTGAGGTGCTGGCGGCAATGGCGCTGGTGCGTCACAGCCTGACGCTGTTCGGCGGCATTGTGCCGCGTAAAGCTAGCGCTCACTTACGTGATCTGCTGACCCAGGTTGAAGCCCTGATGGCTTCTGAGGTCTCTGCTGAGACGGCGATCTACAGCCCGCAAACCGCGACGGCGAAACTGACCCTGACCGAGTTCTTGATCAATCGCGGCTGGCGCACCTTCCTCGATGCGAAGGCGCAGGCCAAAATTGAGGACTCCTTCAAGCGTTTTGCCGATACCCACCTCTCCCGCCACGCCGCTGAACTGAAAACCATTTTCGGTCATCCGCTGGGCGATCAGTATGGCGATCAGCTGATCCGTCTGGCGCGCAATATCGACAGCATCCTGCTGCTGGCAGGGGCCTATGACGGGCCGGTCGCCCGCGCATGGCTGGAGAACTGGCAAGGGCTGCTGTATGCCATTAAGACCCGCCAGCACATTGAAATTGAGCATTTCCGCAACGAAGCCATTTCGCAGGAGCCATTCTGGCTGCACAGCGGAAAACGTTAACGCAGGCAAGGAACCCCCATGATGCCGCTTTCTTCACCCTTACAGCAGCAGTGGCAGACGGTATGTGAACGTCTGCCGGAAGCATTATCCGCCTCGTCGTTAAGCGAGCAGGCCCGGCAGGTACTGACCTTCAGCGATTTTGTGCAGGAGAGCGTCACCGCCCATCCTGACTGGCTGGCAGAGCTTGAAGCCTCGCCACCTCAGGCGGACGAGTGGCAGCACTACGCGCAGTGGTTACAGGACGCGCTGGTGGATATCAGCGATGAACCCGCGCTGATGTGCGTGCTGCGCCAGTTTCGCCGTCGGGTGATGGTGCGCATCGCCTGGGCGCAGGCGCTGATGCTGGTGAATGAAGAGAGCACCCTACAGCAGTTAAGTCACCTTGCGGAGACGCTGATCGTCGCCGCACGGGACTGGCTGTACGACGCCTGCTGCCGGGAATGGGGCACGCCATGCAGTGAGGAGGGTACTCCGCAGCCGCTGATGATTCTGGGCATGGGCAAACTGGGCGGGGGCGAACTTAACTTTTCCTCGGACATCGACCTGATCTTCGCCTGGCCGGAGAAGGGCGCCACCCGCGGCGGACGTCGCGAGCTGGATAACGCCCAGTTCTTCACCCGGCTGGGGCAGCGGCTGATTAAGGCCCTGGATCAACCTACTCAGGATGGCTTTGTCTATCGCGTGGACATGCGCCTGCGCCCGTTTGGCGACAGCGGCCCGCTGGTGCTGAGCTATGCTGCGCTGGAAGATTACTACCAGGAGCAGGGCCGCGACTGGGAACGCTACGCGATGGTGAAGGCGCGGATCATGGGCGATACCGGCGATGCGTATGCCAACGAGCTGCGCGCCATGCTGCGCCCGTTCGTGTTCCGTCGCTACATTGATTTCAGCGTTATTCAGTCGCTGCGTAACATGAAAGGGATGATTGCCCGGGAAGTGCGTCGGCGTGGCCTGAAAGACAACATCAAGCTGGGGGCCGGCGGCATTCGCGAGATTGAGTTTATCGTCCAGGTGTTCCAGCTGATCCGCGGCGGACGCGAGCCCTCGCTGCAGTCCCGTTCTTTGCTGCCCACTCTGGGCGCCATCGCTCAGCTGAACCTGTTGCCGGAAGGTGATGACCGGATCCTGCGCGAGGCCTACCTCTTTTTACGGCGACTGGAAAACCTGCTCCAGAGCATCAATGACGAACAAACCCAGACCCTGCCGGGGGATGAGCTCAATCGCGCCCGTCTCGCCTGGGGGATGCGCGTTGACGACTGGCAGGCACTGACCGACGCGCTGGATGCGCACATGGCGGCGGTGCGGCGCATATTTAACGATCTGATCGGCGACGATGAGAGCGAATCCCAGGACGATGAGCTTTCCGAGCACTGGCGCGAGCTGTGGCAGGATGCGCTGCAGGAGGACGACACCACACCGGTGCTGACTCACCTCAGCGATGACGATCGCCATCGGGTGGTGGCGCTGATCGCCGATTTCCGCCTTGAGCTGAACAAGCGTGCCATCGGCCCGCGCGGCCGCCAGGTGCTGGATCACCTGATGCCGCACCTGCTCAGCGACGTCTGCTCCCGCGCCGATGCCCCGGTACCCCTGTCGCGCCTGACCCCGCTGCTGAGCGGGATCATCACCCGTACCACCTATCTGGAGCTGCTCAGCGAGTTCCCCGGGGCGCTGAAGCACCTGATCTCCCTCTGCGCCGCCTCGCCGATGATTGCCAGCAAGCTGGCGCGCTATCCGCTGCTGCTGGACGAGCTGCTCGATCCCAACACCCTTTACCAGCCGACGGCGACCGACGCCTATCGCGACGAGCTGCGCCAGTACCTGCTGCGCGTGCCGGAAGAGGACGAAGAGCAACAGCTGGAGGCGCTGCGGCAGTTTAAGCAGGCGCAGCTGCTGCGCGTGGCGGCGGCGGATATCTCCGGAACCCTGCCGGTGATGAAAGTGAGCGATCACTTAACCTGGCTGGCGGAAGCGATTATTGATGCGGTGGTCCATCAGGCGTGGGTGCAGATGGTGGCCCGTTACGGCCAGCCGAAGCACCTGGCCGATCGCGAAGGGCGCGGCTTTGCGGTGGTGGGCTACGGCAAGCTGGGCGGCTGGGAGCTGGGCTACAGCTCCGATCTGGATCTGATTTTCCTGCATGACTGCCCGGTGGATGTCATGACCGACGGCGAGCGGGAGATCGACGGTCGTCAGTTCTATCTGCGCCTCGCCCAGCGCATCATGCACCTGTTCAGCACCCGGACCTCGTCCGGCATTCTGTATGAAGTGGATGCCCGTCTGCGTCCGTCCGGGGCGGCGGGCATGCTGGTCACCTCTACCGACGCCTTCGCCGACTACCAGAAGAACGAAGCCTGGACCTGGGAGCATCAGGCCCTGGTGCGTGCCCGGGTGGTGTATGGCGATCCGCAGCTGAACGCGCAGTTCGATACCATTCGTCGCGACGTGCTCACCGCCACGCGGGAGGGCCCGACGCTGCAAACTGAAGTGCGCGAGATGCGCGAGAAGATGCGCGCCCATCTCGGCAATAAACACCGCGATCGCTTTGATATCAAAGCCGATGAAGGTGGTATCACCGACATTGAATTTATTACGCAATACCTTGTGCTGCGTGACGCGCACAGCAAGCCGAAGCTCACCCGCTGGTCGGATAACGTGCGCATTCTGGAGCTGCTGGCGCAAAACGACATTATGGACGAGCACGAGGCGCTGGCACTGACCCGCGCCTACACCACGCTGCGCGATGAGTTGCACCATCTCGCGCTGCAGGAGCAGCCCGGCCATCTGCCGCTCGACTGCTTTAATGCCGAGCGAGAGCTGGTGCGGGCCTGCTGGCAGAAGTGGCTGGTGGAACCGTGCGTAACAAAACAAGTGTGATATTATCGCGCGCAAATTGTGAATCTTTCTGGAGTCAGGAATGAAAGTAACACTGCCAGAGTTTGAACGTGCTGGAGTTATGGTGGTTGGCGATGTGATGCTGGATCGCTACTGGTATGGGCCAACCAGCCGCATTTCCCCGGAAGCCCCGGTCCCGGTGGTGAAGGTGGATACCATTGAAGAGCGTCCTGGCGGCGCGGCAAACGTGGCGATGAACATTGCTTCCCTCGGCGCGCATTCGCGTCTGGTGGGGCTGACCGGTATCGACGACGCGGCGCGTGCGCTGAGCAAGACCCTTGCGGACGTGAACGTCAAATGTGACTTCGTTTCTGTTCCGACGCACCCGACCATCACCAAGCTGCGCGTGCTGTCGCGCAACCAGCAGCTGATCCGCCTCGACTTCGAAGAGGGCTTTGAAGGCGTGGATCCGGAGCCGCTGCACGAGCGCATCAACCAGGCGCTGGGCAATATCGGCGCACTGGTGCTCTCTGACTACGCCAAAGGGGCACTGGCCAGCGTGCAGCAGATGATTACCCTGGCGCGCGATGCCGGTGTGCCGGTGCTGATCGACCCGAAAGGCACCGATTTCGAACGCTATCGTGGGGCGACGCTGCTTACGCCGAACCTGTCTGAGTTCGAAGCGGTAGCGGGTAAATGCAAAACCGAAGAGGAGATCGTTGAGCGCGGCATGAAGATTATCGCCGACTTCGACTTCTCCGCGCTGCTGGTGACCCGCTCCGAGCAGGGGATGACCCTGCTGCAGCCGGGCAAAGCGCCGCTGCATATGCCAACCCAGGCGCAGGAAGTGTATGACGTCACCGGTGCCGGTGACACGGTTATCGGCGTGCTGGCAGCAACGCTTGCCGCAGGTAATACGCTGGAAGAGGCCTGCTATTTTGCCAATGCCGCCGCGGGCGTGGTGGTGGGTAAACTGGGTACCTCTACCGTTTCGCCAATCGAACTGGAAAACGCGGTGCGCGGTCGTGCCGATACCGGTTTTGGCGTGATGAGCGAAGATGAGCTTAAAGTGGCGGTTGCCGCCGCCCGTAAGCGTGGCGAGAAAGTGGTGATGACCAACGGCGTGTTCGACATTCTGCACGCGGGTCATGTCTCCTATCTGGCGAACGCTCGCAAGCTGGGCGACCGTCTGATTGTGGCGGTCAACAGCGATGCCTCCACCAAACGGCTGAAAGGCGAGACCCGTCCGGTGAACCCGCTTGAGCAGCGCATGATCGTACTCGGCGCGCTGGAAGCGGTGGACTGGGTGGTGTCGTTCGAAGAAGACACGCCGCAGCGTCTGATTGCCGGGATCCTGCCGGATCTGCTGGTCAAAGGCGGTGACTACAAGCCGGAACAGATCGCAGGTAGCGAAGAGGTGTGGGCCAACGGCGGGGAAGTGATGGTGCTCAACTTTGAGGACGGGTGTTCAACCACCAACATCATTAAGAAGATCCAGAAAGACAGTCAGTAGTCGTCTGTAAATGCCCGGTAAGCGAAACGCCACCGGGCGTTACAGCGTTATTCCACGTCGTTAACCGGTGGGATCGCCGGTGCCGGACGCACTTCTTCAACGACGTTGCGGTTTTCCAGCTCGGTCAGACGCTGCTCCAGCAGGGCGATTTTCTCGCGGGTACGCAGCAGCACCTGCGTTTGTACGTCAAATTCTTCACGGCTGACCAGATCCAGACGCATCAGCTGCGACTGCAGCACCTGGCGGATCTTCTTCTCAACATCATCACCGAATTCACGCACGCCTTTCGGCATAGATTCATGGACCTGGCGGGCAAGTTGTTCAATTTTTTTTGGGTCGATCATGGTAGTTCCCTTGAAGAAAAGGTGTTAACGACCATTGTAGCGCGTAACTGCGATCCTTAAACCAGATTTGTGTGAAGCTTATGCGTTGCCGAACATAATCATTAGCGTTATAGTTATCCCGCTTATTCTCAGGGCGGGGCGAAATTCCCCACCGGCGGTAAATCAGCTCTACGCTGAAAGCCCGCGAGCGCTTTGGGTGCAAACTCAAAGGTCAGCAGATCCGGTGTAATTCCGGGGCCGACGGTTAAAGTCCGGATGGGAGAGAGTAACGAACCAGTCGGGCGAGGCCCGCTCACGTTATTTTTTTGCCGCACGACGGCGCTCCTAAGACTGCCCTGATTCTGGTAACCATAATTTTAATGAGGTTTTTTTACCATGAATCAGACGCTCCTTTCCTCTTTCGGTACCTCTGCTGACCGCGTTGAACATGCGCTTGCTGCGCTTCGCGAAGGTCGTGGCGTAATGGTGCTTGACGATGAAGATCGTGAAAACGAAGGCGATATGATTTTCGCCGCCGAAACCATGACCGTTGAGCAGATGGCGCTGACCATCCGTCACGGCAGCGGCATCGTTTGCCTGTGTATCACCGAAGATCATCGTAAGCAGCTGGATCTGCCGATGATGGTAGAGAACAACACCAGCGCCTACGGGACCGGTTTTACCGTGACCATCGAAGCGGCCAGCGGTGTGACCACCGGTGTGTCTGCGGCTGACCGCGTGACCACCGTGCGTGCAGCCATTGCCGATGGCGCAAAACCTTCTGACCTGAACCGTCCGGGCCACGTATTCCCGCTGCGCGCGCAGCCGGGTGGCGTCCTGACCCGCGGCGGCCACACCGAAGCGACCATCGACCTGGTGACGCTGGCCGGTTTCAAACCTGCCGGTGTGCTCTGTGAACTGACCAATGATGATGGCTCTATGGCGCGCGCGCCGGAGTGCATCGAATTTGCCGCGAAGCACAACATGGCGGTAGTCACTATCGAAGATCTGGTGGCGTATCGCCAGGCGCACGAGCGCAAAGCCAGCTGATACCGCATCAATAAAAAACGCCGGGATAACCCGGCGTTTTTTTTAGCCTATTCCGGCCGTCTGGAGTAACACCAGACTGAGCCCCATCACCGACATCCCGCACAGTACGCCATAGCTGGGATTGTTATTCGGGTCGATCTCTTTGGCGAGCGGCATCAGCTCATCCACCGACAGCGCCACCATAATGCCTGCTACCGCTGCCATAATGGCTGCCATCACCACCGGCGAAATCAGGCTGCCGAGGATCAACCACGCCAGCACCCCGCCGAGGATCTCCGCCATGCCGGAAATGCCTGCCCAGAACACCGCTTTACGCTTTGATCCCGTAGCCGCATAGACCGGGCCCGCTACTGCCAACCCCTCCGGGATATTGTGCAGCGCCACTGCCAGCGCAATACCGAATCCTAACTCCAGATTGTTGCTGGCGGTCACGTAGGTGGCAACGCCTTCCGGAAAGTTATGCAGGCTGATGCCCAGGGTCAGGAGCAGGGCGGTGCGCCGAAGGTTAGCGGGCAGCGGCTGACTCCCTTTTTGCATCAGATCCTGCGGATGCGCGTGGGGCAGCATTCTGTCCAGCGCAAAGTAGCCCAGCAGGCCAACGACAAACATCCCGTAGCCCAGCACCGGCGACATGCCTTCCGTGCCGAGGGCGGCGGGCAGCATCTCCATCAGCGAGATGAGCAGCATAATCCCGGCCGCAAAGCCGAGGGAAAAGGCCAGCACGCGGTTAGAGGGCTTCTGGCCCAGGACGCCGAGCATGGCGCCGATAAACGTGGCAGCACCAGCAAGAATAGTCAGAATCAGCGGAACTGACATTCACCTCTCCTTATGATAATGATTCTCATTAATATTAAAGGCTAAACTCGCACAATGCGAGAGGGTACAGTAGCCTTTACAGATCCCTTACATTCAAATTTCCTGATGATCTTCATCATGGTTATCTGAGTTCATCTTATCGGGTTAACGGTTAAGGTAAAGCTATCAAATCGACACCTTGTGTAAGGATATCATCATGACTTCTTCTCGTATGCCAGCGCTGTTTGTGGGTCACGGCAGCCCAATGAATGTGCTGGAAGATAACGTCTATACCCGCGCCTGGCGGCATCTGGGCGAGACGTTGCCGCGTCCGAAGGCGATCGTGGTGGTCTCCGCACACTGGTTTACCCGTGGCACCGGCGTCACCGCGATGGAAACCCCGAAAACCATCCATGATTTCGGTGGTTTCCCGCAGGCGCTGTACGACACGCACTATCCGGCACCGGGCTCCCCGGTGCTGGCGCAGCAGCTGGTGGATCTGCTGGCCCCGATCCCGGTCACCCTTGATAAAGAGGCGTGGGGCTTTGACCATGGCTCCTGGGGCGTGCTGATCAAGATGTACCCGGATGCCGATATCCCGATGGTGCAGCTCAGCATCGACAGCACCAAACCGGCGGCCTGGCACCTGGAGATGGGGCGTAAGCTCGCGTCTCTGCGTGACGAAGGCATTATGCTGGTGGCCAGTGGTAACGTAGTGCATAACCTGCGCACCGCTCGCTGGCACGGGGAAAGTACGCCTTATCCCTGGGCGACGTCATTTAATGATTACGTGAAAATGAACCTGAACTGGCAGGGGCCGGTAGAGGAGCATCCGTTGGTCAATTACCTGGCACACGACGGCGGCTCGCTCTCGAACCCGACGGCGGAACACTTCCTGCCGCTGCTCTATATCCTGGGCGCGTGGGATGGTCAGGAACCGATTACCACACCGGTAGAGGGCATCGAGATGGGCAGTTTGAGTATGTTGTCGGTGCAGGTGGGGTGAAAACACGCCGGGTGGCGGCTTCGCCTTACCCGGCCTACAACACACTGTAGGCCCGGTAAGCGGCAGCGCCACCGGGCATGGCTTATTCCACGAAGATATGCGGGTAGAACCGGGACAGGTCTTGCGTGATCAAGGCTCGATCTTCACGAATACCAACCCCGGCGGGTTGATCGTTGATCAGCCAGCTGCCGATCAGCATATAGCTGTCGCCATACTTCGGCAGTTGATAGAACTGCTGGACGATCATTCCCTCTTCGCCATACGGGCCTTCTACCGCTTCCACGGTGCTACCGTTTTCGATAATCGACACGTTGGCCCCCTCGCGGGAGAAGATCGGCTTTTTGACGTACTTATCCATCTGCGGATAGTCATCTTCCGCGAAGTACGCTGGCAGCAGATTCGGGTGGTCCGGGAACATCTCCCACAGCAGTGGCAGCAGGGCTTTGTTGGAGATAATGCTCTTCCACGCCGGTTCCAGCCAGCGCACGCCAGCATCTTCCAGCTTGGTGGAGAACACTTCGCGCAGCATATATTCCCACGGATAGAGCTTGAACAGGTTACTGATAACCTGATCCTGCGTATCGGTGAACTGACCTCTTTCGCCCAGCCCGATATCTTCTATATAGAGAAACTCGCTGGCAACCTCGGCCTCGGCTGCGCAATCCTGCAGATACTGCACCGTGCCGCGATCTTCAACCGTGTCACGACAGCAGGCGAAGTGCAGCAGGTTGAAGCCGTGCTGCTCGCGCAGCTCCGCGAAACGCTCAATCAGCTTTTCCTGCAGGCTGTTGAACTGATCGCTGCCTTCCGGCAGGTTGCCCGCCGCGACCTGATCTTCGAGCCAGATATACTGGAAGAAAGCCGCTTCGTACAACGAGGTTGGCGTATCGGCGTTATTCTCGAGCATCTTCGGCTCACCGACGCCATCCCACGCCAGATCGAGGCGCGAATAGAGCGACGGCTGATGCGTCTGCCATGACTGACGCACAAAGCCCCAGGTGTGCTTCGGAATACGGAATTTAGTCAGCAGCTCATCGCTGGCAATGACCTTCTCCACTACCTTCAGGCACATCTGATGCAGTTCGGCCGTCACCGCTTCCAGCTTCTCAACCTGGCCGAGGGTCAGCTTGTAATAGGCATCTTCACACCAGTACGGCTCGCCGTACATGGTGTGAAAGTTGAAACCGTATTCGGTGGCTTTTTCGCGCCAGTCCGGGCGCTCAACAATACTGACTCGTTCCATTATCAGCCGCCCATAGAGCGTGTTGAGGTGCCGGTCGCGCTACGCTGCATGGTGTTCTGTTTAGCAACAGAGTCACCGAAGCCGCCGCGGGTAACGGTATTCGTGGTCGCCGGTTTTGGCGCCATGGCGGTCTTAGGCACGTTCATGGTGCGGCCAGGCTGTGCAGCGCCGTAACCTTTGCCGCTGGCATCGGTGTACTGACCGTAAGCCGGGCTGGCCGGGTTTTTCGAGCTGAACAGCGGCTGCTGTTTATAACCCGCGCCACCACCCATCAGACGGCCCATCATATAGCCCGCCATCAGCGGCATCCAGAAGCTGCCGCTGGATTGTGCCTGGGCCTGGTTTTCCGGGGCGGTACCCGCCTGAGCCGGTGCCTGCTGGCACTGACCTTCGCCAAATTCTGCCACACAGTCTTCACGGCTGGCGTATTTCGGCGCGGTGCGTTCCGCTTCCTTCAGGGCGTTGTTGTAAGAGGCGGTACACTCCGCGCTTTTACCGGTGGCTGCAGCACAGTCATCGGCATTCTGATAGAGCGAAACTGTTTCGTCAGTTTGTTCACAGCCTGCCAGCATAAAAACAGCGGTAAACGCCAGGGCGACAGGGGTGAGATGACGCGCGTTCCAGCTTTTGCGGAACGAAGCGTGATTAATGGATTTTGTCCGTTTCATAATTGTCTTCCAGGACCCAGTGGTAAAACACAGAAAATAACGCTCAGAATAGAGGATGAGTGGTGGAAATTGAAGCGATCGGCGTCAAACCGGGGGATCTTTACGTTGGCTTACGTTTTTTTGTCGGGCAGGCAGGATTTAACCGGCCTGGTGAACCCAGGCCGGTATCAATATCAGTTGCTGGTAGTGCGTGCGGCGGCGGCGGTGTAACCGTCAGCAGAGGCATCCTGCTGTGGATTTTCCGGGGCCACGGCTTCCGGGGTAGTGGAGATCGGTTTACCCAGGGCACCGTTCAGCGCCAGCAGATCCTGCTCGTTCAATGTACCCAGCGCTTGCTTGATGTTCAGCTGGTTAATCAGGTAGTTGTAACGAGCGTTAGAGAGCTGTTGTTTGGCGTTGTACAGCGTGGTGGTCGCGTCCAGCACGTCAACGATGGTACGGGTACCGACAGAGTAACCGGCTTCCGACGCATCCAGTGAGCTCTGGGCAGAGACCACAGCCTGTTTGTAGGCGTTGATGCTGCTGACAGAGGCGTTCACGTTGTTGAAGGAGGAGCGCACGGTCTGCACTACGCTGCGGTGCGCGCTTTCAAGCTGCTCGCTGGCACCAACAAAGTTGTACTGTGCCTGTTTGACCTGCGAATTCACCTGGCCGCCCTGATAGATTGGCAGGGAGAAGTTCAGGCCAATTTTATTCTGGCCAACATCGGTATCGTTGTACTGAGCACCGCTGGTTCTGGAACCGCTGTAGCTGGTGCTAGAAAGACCGCTTGAGGCGCTCAGGCTCAGGGTTGGCAGATGGCCATCCTGTGCGAGGCGGATCTGCTCGCGGGCCAGGTCCTGGCTCAGACGCGCCTGCAACAGGCTGAGGTTACGGTTTTCAGCTTCTTTCAGCAGGGCATTCACCGCCTGCGGCTTTTCGGCTTTGAAGTGATCAACGTTCAGCGAGGCCAGTTGCGGATAGTAATTACCGGTTACCTGACGCAGCTCTTCGACGGCATTATCCAGGTCGTTACGCGCGGTAACTTCGTTCGCCAGCACGTTGTCGTATTGTGAACGGGCGTTCTGCACGTCAGTGATCGCCACCAGGCCCACGTTGAAACGCTGGGTGGTCTGATCGAGCTGACGATAGATAGCTTGTTTCTGTGCTTCAACGTAGGAGAGCGTATCGATGGCGCTCAGTACTTTGAAGTAGGTGGTTGCCGTATTAAGGATCAGCGTCTGCTGGTCGGTCTGATAGGTGACATCCTGAATACCGGCAGATTTCTCCTGCAGGCTCAGGTTACGCCATTTAGACATATCAAACAGCGTCTGGGTTAACTGGAGTGAACCACTGGTGACGTTAGAGTCGACGCCGTTAGCATCACGGTAACCGTTGTTATAGGTATAATCTGCACCTAAACCCAGCTGTGGTAATAATGGGCTGCGTGCTTCATTAATCTTTTCAAAGGCAGCATCACGATCGGCGGCGGACCTACGCAGTTCCGGGTTGCTCAGACGTGCCTGCTTATAAACCTGCATCAGGTCCTCTGCCTGACTCAACGCGCTGAAACCCGTCAGGCTCAGGCCGATGAGGATGGGGAGCAATTTCTTCATTTGCTTTCCTTGTTGTGAAGCTTAGTTAGCGCTGATCTAATTAAAAAATATCTACCGATTCTAGCAGACTTCGCCACTGCAAAAGGTTGGCGTTCCGTGCCATGCGGCAGTAACTTGCACCAATTTACCATACTGTAGTAGAAACCGCAGTTTAGCAGAATTGAATTTCACCTTAACGCCACCATTTATATCAGGATGCAAACATGGATAAACCAGAAAAGTTGCCAGTGACTTTCACAAAAAACGATGTAGAAATTATTGCACGAGAAACGCTCTACAGCGGATTTTTTTCACTGGAATTATACCGTTTTCGCCATCGTCTGTTTAACGGTGAAATGAGTGGCGAAGTCAGACGCGAAATTTTTGAGCGCGGGCATGCTGCAGTGTTGCTACCCTTTGACCCAGTGCGTGACGAAGTGGTACTGATAGAGCAGATTCGCATTGCCGCGCTGGATACCAGCGAAAGCCCGTGGTTACTGGAAATGGTGGCCGGGATGGTGGAAGAGGGCGAGACGCCGGACGATGTCGCCCGGCGCGAGGCGATGGAAGAGGCCGGGCTTGATGTCGGTCGTACAAAACTGATCACCAGCTATCTGGCAAGCCCTGGCGGCACCAGCGAGCGCCTGTCAGTTCTGGTTGGCGAAGTGGACGCCACGACCGCGCAAGGGATTCACGGTCTGGTTGATGAAAACGAAGATATTCGTGTTCATGTGGTAAGTCGGGAGCAGGCTTATCAATGGGTAGAAGAGGGGAAAATCGACAACGCGGCTTCTGTCATCGCTTTGCAATGGCTCCAGCTGCATTATCAGGACTTACGAAACGAGTGGAAAAAATGAAGCGTTATACACCTGACTTCCCTGAAATGATGCGTCTGTGCGAGACCAATTTCGCCCAATTGCGCCGACTACTGCCGCGTAACGATGCGGTCGGTGAAACAGTGAGCTATCAGGTGAGCAACGCGCAGTATCGGTTAACCATTGTTGAATCAACCCGTTACACTACACTGGTGGAAATTGAGCAAACCGCGCCATCCATCAGCTACTGGAGCCTGCCGTCGATGACGGTACGGCTCTACCATGACGCGATGGTCGCTGAAGTGTGTTCAAGTCAGCAGATCTTCCGCTTCAAAGCGCGTTATGATTACCCAAATAAAAAGTTGCATCAACGTGACGAAAAGCATCAAATTAATCAGTTTTTGGCCGATTGGCTACGATACTGTTTAGCACATGGAGCGATGGCGATTCCGGTTTGTTAGCGTCGTAAACCTACCTAAGGACACCATTTGGAAAGCCTGTTGAACCTGACTGTTGCTGGTGGGGCGCCAGTCAGGGTATTGCAAATTACTGATACTCACCTGTTTGCCAATAAGCATGAAACCCTGTTAGGTGTGAATACCTGGGAGAGTTATCAGGCTGTTCTGGAAGCTATTCATGCCCAGAAGCGCGAGTGCGATCTGATTGTCGCCACGGGCGATTTGGCGCAGGATCAAACCTCCGCGGCTTATCAGCATTTTGCTGAAGGTATCGCGAGCTTTAACGCGCCCTGTGTCTGGTTACCCGGTAATCACGATTTTCAACCTTCAATGTATAGCGCGCTTCAGGATGCGGGGATTTCGCCTGCGAAACGGGTCCACACGGGCGACAACTGGCAAATTATGCTGCTCGACAGCCAGGTTTTCGGCGTGCCGCACGGCGAGCTGAGCGAGTTTCAGCTGGAGTGGCTCGAAGCAAAACTTGAGGCCGATCCTGAGCGTCATACCCTGCTTTTACTGCACCATCATCCGCTGCCGGCAGGATGCAGCTGGCTCGATCAGCACAGCCTGCGCAACTCCGCTGCTCTCGATCGGGTGCTGATGAAATTCCCGCGGGTGAATCACTTACTCTGCGGCCATATTCACCAGGAGCTGGATCTCGACTGGAACGGTCGTCGCCTGCTGGCTACGCCCTCTACCTGCGTGCAGTTCAAACCGCACTGTGCGAACTTCACCTTAGATACCATTGCGCCTGGCTGGCGCTGGCTGGAACTGCATGCCGACGGCTCGTTAACGACCGAAGTCTGCCGCCTGCAAAGCACGCAGTTCCGCCCGGATACTGCGTCAGAAGGCTACTGATGTCTGCGCTCCTTTATCTGCACGGGTTCAACAGCTCCCCGCGCTCCGCAAAAGCAACGCTGTTTCGACAGTGGCTGGAGGTGCATCATCCCCACGTCGAGATGATCGTCCCGCAGCTGCCGCCATACCCGGCCGAGGCCGCCGACATGCTGGAGGCGATTGTCCTGGAGCACGGCGGCGAGTCCTTTGGTGTGGTTGGGTCATCCCTCGGCGGTTATTACGCCACCTGGCTGTCCCAGTGCTTCATGGTACCTGCGGTGGTGGTCAATCCGGCGGTGCGGCCTTTTGAGCTGCTGGTGGGCTATCTGGGGCACAACGAGAACCCCTACACCGGACAGCAATATGTGCTAGAGTCACGCCATATTTACGACCTCAAAGTGATGCAGATTGATCCGCTGGAAGCACCAGATCTTATCTGGCTGCTGCAACAGACGGGTGATGAAGTGCTGGATTACCGCCAGGCGGTGGCGTACTACGCCTCCTGCCGCCAGACTATAGAAGAGGGCGGTAATCATGCCTTCACGGGCTTTGAGGATCATTTCACCCAGATTGTCGATTTCCTTGGTCTGCACAGCCTCTGACAATCGCTGCGAATTGCTAGTTTAAATCATGACGCAAACCTATAACGCTGATGCCATTGAGGTACTCACCGGGCTTGAGCCGGTTCGCCGCCGTCCGGGGATGTACACCGATACCACGCGCCCAAACCATCTGGGCCAGGAAGTAATTGATAACAGCGTCGACGAAGCGCTGGCGGGTCATGCCAAACGCGTCGACGTGATCCTGCACGCCGATCAGTCGCTGGAAGTCATCGACGACGGCCGCGGCATGCCGGTGGATATTCACCCGGAAGAGGGTGTCCCGGCGGTTGAACTGATCCTCTGTCGTCTCCATGCGGGCGGCAAGTTCTCCAACAAAAACTACCAGTTCTCGGGTGGCCTGCACGGGGTAGGTATCTCCGTGGTCAACGCCCTGTCAAAACGGGTTGAAGTCACCGTGCGCCGCGACGGCCAGGTGTACAACATCGCCTTTGAGAACGGCGACAAAGTGCAGGATTTGAAGGTGATCGGTACCTGCGGCAAACGCAATACCGGCACCAGCGTCCACTTCTGGCCGGACGAGAGCTTCTTTGATAGCCCGCGTTTCTCAGTCTCGCGCTTAACGCACATCCTGAAAGCGAAAGCGGTCCTCTGTCCTGGGGTGGAGATCACCTTCAAGGACGAGGTCAACAACAGCGAGCAGCGCTGGTGCTACCAGGACGGTCTGAACGACTACCTGGGCGAAGCGGTTAACGGTCTGCCAACCCTGCCGGAAAAACCTTTTATCGGTAATTTTTCCGGTGATACGGAAGCGGTGGACTGGGCGCTGCTGTGGCTGCCGGAAGGCGGCGAGCTGCTGACCGAAAGCTACGTCAACCTGATTCCGACCATGCAGGGCGGGACCCACGTTAACGGCCTGCGCCAGGGCCTGCTGGACGCGATGCGCGAGTTCTGCGAATACCGCAATATCCTGCCGCGCGGCGTGAAGCTGTCGGCGGAAGATATCTGGGATCGCTGCGCCTACGTGCTGTCGGTCAAAATGCAGGACCCGCAGTTTGCCGGGCAGACCAAAGAGCGTCTCTCCTCGCGCCAGTGCGCGGCATTTGTGTCGGGCGTGGTGAAAGATGCCTTCAGCCTGTGGCTGAACCAGAACGTGCAGGCCGCAGAGATGCTGGCCGAAATGGCAATTTCCAGCGCCCAGCGCCGCCTGCGTGCGGCGAAGAAAGTGGTGCGCAAAAAGTTGACCAGCGGCCCTGCGCTGCCGGGCAAGCTGGCGGACTGTACTGCGCAGGATCTGAACCGCACCGAGCTGTTCCTGGTGGAAGGGGATTCCGCAGGCGGATCGGCCAAGCAGGCGCGCGATCGTGAATACCAGGCGATCATGCCGCTGAAGGGTAAGATCCTGAATACCTGGGAAGTCTCTTCCGATGAGGTGCTGGCGTCGCAGGAGGTGCACGACATCTCCGTGGCGATCGGTATCGATCCGGACAGCGAGGATCTGAGCCAGCTGCGTTACGGCAAGATCTGTATCCTCGCGGATGCGGACTCCGATGGTCTGCACATCGCCACCCTGCTGTGCGCGCTGTTTGTGAAGCACTTCCGTGCGCTGGTGAAAAACGGTCATGTTCACGTGGCATTGCCGCCGCTGTACCGTATCGATCTCGGCAAAGAGGTCTATTACGCTCTGACGGAAGAAGAGAAAGCGGGCGTGCTGGAGCAGCTCAAGCGCAAGAAGGGCAAACCGAACGTGCAGCGCTTTAAAGGGCTGGGTGAGATGAACCCGCTCCAGCTGCGTGAAACCACCCTGGATCCCAATACCCGCCGTCTGGTGCAGCTGACCATCAGCGATGAAGACGAGCAGCAGACCAACGCGATGATGGATATGCTGCTGGCCAAGAAGCGCTCGGAAGATCGCCGCAACTGGCTGCAGGAGAAGGGCGACCTGGCGGATATCGAAGGTTGATATAACGACAGGTTTTCCAGGCCGGGTAAGGCGTAGCCGCCACCCGGCATCTCCTCAGGCCGCATGATTCTTCCGGTACTGCAAGGGCGTCTCTCCGATGCCCTTTTTAAATGCGCTAATAAAATAGGTCACGTCCGAAAACCCCACCCGCGCGGCGATATCCCGCACGCTCGCCTCACTGTGCAATAAACTCTCGCAGGCCTTTCGCAGGCGCAACGTATTCAGGTAATCGTGAATTTTCTCCCCCGTTTCAGCATGAAACTTCCGTGACACGTAGCTGCGGGATTTCCCCAGCTCGCCTGCCAGTGCATCGAGGCTGAATTTCTGCTGATAATGCTCATCCAGCCAGAACATCACCTGGCTGGCGATCCCCTGGCTGTTGCCGGGTTGGCCTTCATCATCGGGCGGCAGCATGGCAAACAGGCCGATCAGCAGGCTGGCGACGCGCTCGCTGTTCATCGGTGGCGGATAGCAGCTGAACAGATGATCGAGATGGCTGTGGCAGTGCGCCATATCCGCCACCCAGGCTTCGCCTCCGCGCCGGGACAGCTTCTGCAGCCGCTGCTGCGTCTGGGGAAAATCGCGCAGCGCCTTCAGAACCGCATGCTGATCGAGATGAATAATGGTCCGCCGGTAGTTCGCTTCAGCTTGGGGGTCGACCATCACCTTGTGCAGGGTAAAAGGCGGAAAGAAGAACAGCCGTCCTGGGCGCATGGTGTAGTGGCGATTATCGACAATCGCCACGCCAAACCCCTCTTCGACATAGAGAATTTCCAGACACTGGTGCCAGTGGTGATAGCGCACAGTGTTGGCAAACAGGCGGCTGAACGACACGATAGTATCGTTCAGGGCAATCAGCTCAAGGTGTTCCGCCGTCGGTGTCTCGCGCATAGTGCAATAAAACTCAACTTTTCCCTTTTCCTGCTTCTTTATAAACCACCTTTTTAAATTTCCTCAACTGCGAGTTTATTCATCTCTCACTCCTGTGACCCGGCTAACATTTCTGCCCCTTGCTGATTAACTATTCTTTGCCGCAGTTGATTACGAGGACCAGCCTATGTGCGCGGCAAACAAAGAAAAATCAAATCCGTTGTCATCCCGCCAGGATCTGGTGGCGGCCCTGAATACCCTGCTGGCGGCGGTAGACACCCAGTTCCCGGCGGGCAGTTCCCGCTTTTCGCTGGGGGATACCAGCGCCCACTACGCCACGGATGTGGCGCAGATGGAGGGGCTCTCCCGGGTATTGTGGGGGTTGTTTCCGCTGATGGCTGCGGGGGACAGCACGCCGTTCAACGACAAATACATCGCCGCCATTAAGCAGGGCACCGACCCGCAAAGCGCAGGCTACTGGGGCGAAGCCGGGCCTTACGATCAGCGCCTGGTGGAGATGGCGGCCTATGGCCTCGGGCTGGCGCTGCTGCAGGACAAACTCACTGAGCGGTTTAGCGAACGCGAGTTGATGAACCTGCACGCCTGGCTGAACCAAATCACCGACGCAACGATGCCGGACAGCAACTGGAACTATTTCGCCATCATGGTCCAGCTCGGCTTTAAGCGTGCCGGACTGCCGTATGACCAGCAGGCCATCGATCGCCGCTTCGCGATGATGGATGCCTACTATCTGGGGGAGGGGTGGTACTCCGACGGCCCGGGTCGGCCAAAGGATTACTACATTTCAATGGCGTTTCACTTCTACGGCCTGATCTACGCCACCCTGAGCGGGGATGAGGCGCGGGCAAAAGTGCTGCGCCAGCGTTCGCGTCTGTTTGCCGAAGACTTTATCTATATGTCCGCCGCGGATGGCGCTTCGGTGCCCTTTGGTCGCAGCCTGACCTACCGTTTCGCGATGGTCGCCTTCTGGAGCGCAGTGGCCTTCTCCGGGCTGGAGGTGTTCACGCCAGGTATTGTGAAGGGGATTATCCTGCGTCATCTGCGCTGGTGGCAGCCGCAGCCGATAACCGATCGCGACGGGATCCTGACCCTCGGTTTTGCCTACCCGAATCTGGCGATGTGCGAGGACTATAACTCCCCCGGCTCGCCGTACTGGGCGCTGAAAACGTACCTGATCCTGGCCCTGCCGGAGAGCCATCCGTTCTGGCAGGCCGACGAGCAGCCGCTGCCTGCGCTTGCCGAAAAGCGCGTCATTCCCCATGCCCAACAGCTCCTGATCCACACCGATCATGTGACCATGCTCACCGCCGGACAGCTGGAGCTGAACAACTACGTCAACACCGAGGCGAAATACACCAAATTTGCCTACTCAAGCCGGTTTGGTTTCACCATTGAGCGCGGACGCTTCGGCCTCAAGCACGCTGCCTGCGATTCGATGCTGCTGCTGGCCGATGGCGACAACTACTTCCGCGGCCGCCGCGAGTGCGAGACGGTGCGCGTTGACGAGAACTACATCTTCTCGCGCTGGTCGCCGTGGCATGACGTTCACATTGATAGCTGGCTGGTGCCGTTCGGCGAGTGGCATCTGCGTCTGCACCGCATCACCAGCGCGCGCACCTTACAAACGGTTGAGGGTGGCTTCGCGGTGATGAAAACCGAGCCGCAGCTTCATGGGCGGGGCAGTTACCTGAGCGCCGATAACGGCAGCAGCGCCATCGTCGATCTCTCACCAAACATTAGCCGCCAGCCGGACAGCGTGGTGACGCCGCCGAACAGCAGCATCATGTTTGCCGAATGCGCCGCCATTCCGGTGCTCACCAGCGCCATCCCACAGGGCGAAAGCTGGCTGTGCTGCGCGGTGACGGCCTCGGCTCAGAATAAAAACCGGGCGGAAAGCCCGCAACTGCAAATCAACAATAACCAGGTGGTGATTCGCGCACCTGGAAGCGAACGTCAGCTGTCGTTCATTTTATAAAGCCCTTACCCTGGATATCGGCGAGGATGGTATGAATAACAAAACTGAATATTACAAAATCAGCAGTTTTATCTTTCTCTATTTCTTTACCTGGTCGGCAAGTATTGGTCTGCTGGCGATCTGGCTTGGACAAAAAGCCAATCTCAGCGGGTCGGTGATCGGCACCGTCTTTGCGGTCAACGGCATCTTCTCCGTTATTCTCAAACCGATCTACGGCTATATTCTGGATAAGATCGGCATGAGCAAATACCTGCTCTATTTTGTGGTGGCGATGTCCGCCCTGATGGCGCCGTTCTTTATTTACGTTTATCAGCCGCTGTTAATGTCCAACACCATGCTGGGGATTATTATCGGCGCGCTCTATTTAAGCTTCGCCTGGTATGCGGGTGTGGCGGCATGCGAATCCTATTCCGACCGTTTCAGCCGCCTGAACGGCATGGAGTTTGGTCAGATCCGCATGTGGGGTTCATTGGGCTGGGCGGTGGCGTCGTCGTTCTCTGGCCTGCTGTTTAACCTCTCTCCCTCTTACAACTTCATTATGGGCAGCGTGGCGTCGGTGATTATGCTGATCGTCCTGCTGAACCTGAAGGTGAACACCAACTCCGAGCATGCCGGTGAGGTGCTGACCAAAGAGAAAATCGCCCCGGCGGATGTCTATGCCTTACTGCGCAGCCGCAAGTTCTGGGCCTTCTGCCTGTACGTGGCGGGTGTGGCGTGGATGATGTTTATCGCCGAGCAGCAGTTCTCCCGCTATTTCGTTACCTTCTTCGATGATATTCACCAGGGCAACGCGGTGTTTGGCTATCTCGGTACCGTGCAGTCGGGGATGGAATTCGTGATGTATATGGTGATCCCGCTGTTCGTGAACTTTATCGGGGCTAAGCGTGGATTGTTAATCGTCGGCCTGATTGTCGGGGCGCGACTGATTATTTCCGGGATGTGCGACTCGCACCTGTTAATTTCGGTGCTCAAGCCGCTGTACGGACTGGAAATCTGTCTTCTGCTGGTGTCGGTATTTAAATATATCGCCGAGCATTTCGATAAACGCGTCAATGCCACCATGTACCTGCTGGGCTACCAGGCGATGCTCTACGTCGGCAACGTCGTGGTGTCGTCACCTGCCGGGTATATGTATGACCGCATCGGCTTCGAGCAGACCTATATCATCATGGGCGCCACGGCGCTGACCTTTACCCTTATTTCTGCGTTTACCTTATCCGCCTGCCAGAGCAAATGGCGCGGGGCTAAAACGCTGAACGTTGCAGAACACCACTAATTTACGCCGTCAAAGAAGGAATCGAATTATGTTAAGTCATATCACCGAGGAACGTCTGGCCGATATTCCCGCGCCCGTGGATGAACGCGCCTTCCGGGATGAATTAAGCTCGGCGCGCAGCCATGTCCTCGACCTGATTAGCCGTCATTTAACGGAGTTCGGTGAACAGTTCCCGGCGGAAACCTGCAAGGACGGATTTTACCCGCTGACGGAAAACGTCGAGTGGACCACCAGCTTCTGGACCGGGCAGCTGTGGCTGGCGTGGGAGATGAGCGGCGAGGAGAAATTCCGCGCCATGGCCGAGAAACACACCCGCTCCTTTGGTCTGCGCATCGCCGGGCGCAGCGACACCAATACCCACGATCTCGGCTTCCTCTACACGCTCTCCTGCGTGGCGGACTGGCGGCTGACCGGCAGCCGCGAGGCGCGCGGCTTCTCGCTGCTGGCCGCCGAAGCGCTGCTGGAGCGCTTCCACGAGAAAGCGAAGATCATCCAGGCGTGGGGTGATCTGGCGGATCCGCAGCAGGCCGGGCGGATGATCATCGACTGCAACATGAACCTGCCGCTGCTCTACTGGGCGACCGAGCAGACCGGGGATCCACGCTTTGCCGAGGCCGCCAGAGCCCACGTCATGCAGGCCGCGACATACCTCATCCGCGACGATGCCTCGACCTTCCACACCTACTATATGGACGTGGTTACCGGCGCACCGCGCTACGGCAATACCCAGCAGGGCTATGCGGATGACTCCTGCTGGTCGCGCGGCCAGGCGTGGGGGATCTACGGCTTCCTGCTGAGCTACATCTATACCGGCGATGCGACGATGATCGCCCTGTCAAAACGGCTGGCGAACTACTTCCTCAACCGGCTTCCAGAGGATCACGTCTGTCACTGGGACTTGGCCCTGGTGGGCACCGATGCCCTGCGCGATTCGTCGTCGGCGGCGATTGCGGTATGTGGCCTGCTGGAGCTGGTGAAGCATCTGCCGGTGACCGATCCGGATCGCGAGCGCTATCTGGCGTGGGCGAAAGGGATCATGTCCTCGCTGACGAAGCACTATCTGATGGGTAAAGAGGAGAAGGGCAACGGCCTGCTGAAGCACTCGGTTTATCACCTCGCCAGCAACAAGGGCGTGGATGAGTGTGCCAGTTGGGGGGATTACTTCTACGTTGAGGCGCTGGTGCGCTTTACCCAGAGCTGGAAGCTCTACTGGTAATCGAAAAGCCCGGTGGCGCTAAGCTTACCGGGCATCAATGGTCAGGCTTCAGGGATACGCAGCGTCTGCCCCGGATAAATTTTATCCGGGCTGGAGAGCATAGGGCGGTTGGCTTCAAAGATTTTGTTGTATTTCGACGCGTCGCCGTACACGGTTTTGGAGATGGCGCTCAGGGTGTCGCCCGATTTAACCGTGTAGTAGGTGGCCTCATGCTGGGTGTCAGTGGCGTTGATGGTGTTCTCCACCTCGCTGACGCCCGCAATGTTCCCCACCGCGACCTGGATTTTTTCTTTCTGTTCCTGGGTGAGCCCGTCACCGGTCACCACGGCCTTACCGTCATTGACGTTGACCTGCACCTTTTCAGCGCCCGGTATGTTGAGCTTTTTGAGGTGCTCAGAAACTTTATCGCTTTGACCTTTGTGATCGGTCAGGTTGTCCCACAGCTTTTCACCTGCTTCTTTAACGAAGTTAAAAATTCCCATTCCTTCCTCCAGATAACAATGAAATCAGCAATAAGCATAGCAGGTGCGGTTTAGAGTGATAAAAAAAGCCCGGTAACCTAACGTTACCGGGCCTAAAAAACCGTAGGCCGGGCAAACGCAGTGCCGCCCGGCGATACCGCGGAGGTTAAACCCCCTGCTCCAGAATACGAATATGCGTTTCCAGAACATCACCTTTCACCGCCTCGCTCCACGCTTTCATGTGCGGGGTCTGCAGGTGGGCTTCGAGGTGGGCCACGGTTTCCCACAGCTCAACCATGACGATGGAGTCCGGGGCAGTGGTCTGGAAGCTGACGCCAGCGGCGGTATCTACCATTGGCGCGTATCCGTGGCAGCCTGCTTCTTCCAGAACGGTCGGGATAATCTTCGCAAACTCATCCAGCACCGCCTGACGGTGATGTTGACCTGGACGGGTGCGGATTTCAGCAATAACGGTAAGCATGGTCATTTCTCCTGATAACATGCCACCAGTTAAGCAAAAATTTCCGCGAGATGCTTGCGATATTCTGCGATATAGCGTGGCACATCCGGCATTTTGATCACGTCATTGGTGATAAAGGTTGGCAGCGCCTCCATCCCCAGGAACTGGTTGGCCTTGTGGAACGGGAGATAAACACCGTCAACGCCCACGCCGTGGAAGAACTGATCTTCGTCGGTGAAGGCCTCCATCGGGGCGTTCCAGGTCAGGGAGAGCATGTACTTTTTCCCCTGAATCAGGCCGCCGGAGCCGTACTTCTTCGAGGCATCAGAGCGGGTGCGGCCGTCGCTGGCATACAGCGCGCCGTGGCCTTCGGTAAAGACGTCGTCCATGTACTTTTTCACGGTCCATGGCGCGCCCATCCACCAGCCAGGCATCTGCCAGATCACCACGTCAGCCCAGAGGAAGTTCTGCACTTCGGCCTGGATATCGTACTCACCGTCGGTGCGCACGACCTTAACATCATGTCCGGCGTCGCGCAGGAAGCCGTCCGCGACCTCGGTCAGGGTGTCATTCAGTTGACCATTAGAGTGGGCGAATTTTTTCGCGCCGTTGATAATCAGAATATTGCTCATTAAGTTGTCCTCAGAGTAGCGAGTCTGAGGGCCATTCTACGCGCGACAGCGGTGCGGTGAAATTAGCAAAATGTGCAAAGTCTTTTGCTGAAACAGCAATAATCTCTTACCAGCCGATCCTGACCTCAAATCCGCCATCCTGCCCGTTGCGAAGAGAAACCTGCATCCGGTGCAGCATGGCGATGCGCTTGACGATCGACAGGCCCAGGCCGCTGCCGGTCTGATCCTGGCCGGGCGGGCGATAAAAACGCTCCCCGATCCGCGCCAGGGCCTCGGGCGCAATACCCGGGCCGGTGTCGCGCACGGTAAAGCTGCGGGTATCCAGCGTCACCTCCACCACACTGCCGCGCGGGCTGTAGCGCACGGCGTTATCCAGCAGGTTACGCACCAGCAGGCTCAACAGGAGTTGTTGCCCGGTACGGGTGACCTGCGGGTCGTGAATATAGAGGCGGATCTCGATCCCGGCCTGCTGCGCCGGGTGATAGATATCCATCACCGCCGACTGGAGTAAATCGGCCATCTTAAGGGGTTCGACATCGTCCAGATTTTCCAGCGAATCCAGGCGCGACAGCGTCAGGAGCTGCTCAACCAGCCTTGATGCCCGGTCGATCCCGGCGTGCAACTGGTCCAGGGCTTTCGCCTGCGCCTGCGGGTCGTCCAGCGACAGCTGCGCGACGTCGGTCTGCACTTTCAGCGCGGTGAGCGGGCTGCGCAGCTCGTGGGCGGCATCCGAGGTAAAGCGGCGCTCGCGGGCCATCATCTCCCCGGTGCGGGCGAAAAGCTGATTCAGCGCATCCACCAGCGGGCTGACCTCTGCGGGCACTCCGTGCGTCGGCAGCCGGTCGGTGGCATCGGGGGATCGGGCGCGCAGGGTTTGCGCCAGCTTTTTTAGCGGCCAGAGCTCACGGCTCAACAGAACGATTAGCACCAGCAGCATCACCGGTAGCGCCACCAGCCACGGGGTGAGCTGCGATTTGACCACGTCCAGCGCCATCTCCTGGCGGTACTCCCGCTCCTGGCCGACCACAACCCGGTACTCGCCGTCCGGTGCGGTGAGCCATAAGAAGCGCCATTCGTCGTTATCGTCGTTGATCTGGCCTTTATCAAAACCTTCCCGGCGATAGTGATACGGAATATTGCGCCCGTTTTCGCCGTCGTTCAGCACCATTTTGCCGTCGGGGGTGTAGATGGCGAAGGCCAGCGCATCGTCGTCCAGATGCCCATGTTTCGCCTTTTTCGGCACCTCGCGCATCCGTTCCGGGGCGCGGATCTCATCCAGATCCATGGTCAGGAGCCGTTTAGCAAACAGCATCTGCTGGGTGTCGAACAGCTTATCGAGCTTCTCGCTGGTTTGCTGCCAGGCGACAAGGCTGGCGGCAAACCACGCCGTCAGCGACAGGACGAGGAACAGCAGCGTCAGGCGCAGCTTGAGGCTCAGGCGTTGGGTCAGTTTCATGCATCACCCAGGGTATAACCGATGCCGTGCACGGTGCGGATAAAATCGCTGCCGAGCTTACGGCGCAGATGGTGGACGTGGACTTCTATGGCATTACTGGAGACATCGTCGTCCCAGGTATAGAGCTTCTCTTCAATCAGCTTGCGCGGCAGCACCCGGCCCGCGTTGCGCATTAACAGCTCCAGCAGGGCGAACTCTTTCGGCTTGAGCACCAGGGTTTCGCCATTAAGGCTGGCCACCAGCCGGGTAGGATCGAGCGTCACGCCGCCGTGGCGCAATTCGCTGTGCGCCTGACCGTGGCTGCGGCGCACCAGCGCCTCAAGGCGGGCGGCCACTTCGATCAGCGCGAAGGGTTTGCAGAGATAGTCGTCGGCCCCGAGACGCAACCCCTCAACGCGCTGGTTGAGCGCATCCCGCGCGGTGAGGATCAGCACCGGCTCGCTGCGGCCCTGTTCCCGCCATTCGCGCAGGATCTGCAGCCCGTCGAGGCCGGGCAGGGTCAGGTCGAGCACCACCGCGTCATAGGGGGCGCTGTAGAGCGCCGCTCTGCCGGTTTCACCCTCGGTAAACCAGTCCACGCTGAAGCCCAGTTTCGTCAGCCCGGCCTTGATGCCGTCGCCGATCAGCTTGTCGTCTTCTACCAGTAAAATGCGCATGTTCCCTCCCTGTTGCGGCCAGTAAACCCTCTGTCACGCCCGGCTGTACAGTAAAAAAATTTAAATTTTCCGCTTAAGAAGTTGTTAAGGTTTACCCTGTTTAATGGATTGCGAAACGACATTAAAGGGAGAGTTAAGATGAAAAAATACGCTGCGATTGCTGCCATCATGATGATCACCACCGCGCCGGTGTTTGCTGCTCAGGGCGGGTTTAACGGCCCGTCAGCGACGGCAACCCAGACGCAAACCCAGCAGGGCGGTTTTGTCGATAACGACGCCAACCTCACCACCGCCGCCAAGGTCAAGGATCTGAAGGACGACAGCTGGGTAAAACTGCGCGGGAACATCACCGAGCGCCTGTCCGACGACCGCTACACCTTCCGCGATGAGAGCGGCACGGTGAACGTCGAGATCGACAACAAACACTGGAACGGCCAGACCATTTCCCCGCAGGATAAGGTTGAGCTGCAGGGCAAGGTCGATAAAGAGTGGAACGATTTCGAAATCGACGTGAAACAGGTTATTAAGCTGAGCAAATAACCCGGAAAGGGGCCGCTATTTCGGCCCCTTTTTCTTTGTGACTCGACTCGCCAGATAAGGTAGTATCTGCGGCAATATTGCCTGAAACCAACTGGTTTCTGAGTTGAGGAATCCCATTTAATGAGCGATATGGCAGAGCGCCTCGCGCTACATGAATTCACGGAAAACGCCTACCTGAACTACTCCATGTACGTCATCATGGACAGGGCGTTGCCGTTTATCGGTGATGGGCTGAAACCCGTTCAGCGCCGCATCGTGTATGCGATGTCTGAGCTGGGTCTGAATGCCAGCGCCAAGTTTAAAAAATCCGCCCGTACCGTCGGTGACGTGCTGGGTAAATACCATCCACACGGCGACAGCGCCTGTTATGAAGCGATGGTCCTGATGGCCCAGCCGTTCTCGTACCGTTATCCGCTGGTCGACGGCCAGGGGAACTGGGGTGCGCCGGACGATCCGAAGTCGTTCGCGGCGATGCGTTACACCGAATCCCGCCTCTCTAAATATGCCGAACTGCTGCTCAGCGAGCTGGGCCAGGGCACCGTGGAGTGGGTACCAAACTTCGACGGCACCATGCAGGAGCCGAAAATGCTGCCTGCGCGTCTGCCGAACATCCTGCTGAACGGCACCACCGGCATTGCCGTGGGGATGGCGACGGATATCCCGCCGCACAACCTGCGTGAAGTGGCGAAAGCGGCGATCACCCTGATTGAACAGCCGAAAACCTCGCTGGATGAGCTGCTGGATATCGTCCAGGGGCCGGACTACCCGACCGAAGCGGAGATCATCACCTCCCGCGCGGAAATCCGCAAAATCTACGAGAACGGTCGCGGCTCGGTGCGCATGCGCGCGGTGTGGACCAAAGAGGACGGCGCGGTAGTGATCACGGCGCTGCCACACCAGGTCTCCGGCGCGAAAGTGCTGGAGCAGATCGCCGCCCAGATGCGCAATAAAAAGCTACCAATGGTGGATGACCTGCGCGACGAATCCGACCACGAAAACCCGACCCGTCTGGTGATCGTGCCGCGCTCTAACCGCGTGGACATGGAACAGGTGATGAACCACCTGTTCGCCACCACCGATCTGGAAAAAAGCTACCGTATCAACCTGAACATGATTGGCCTCGACGGTCGTCCGGCGGTAAAAAACCTGCTGGAGATCCTCACCGAGTGGCTGACCTTCCGTCGGGATACGGTACGCCGTCGTCTGAATCACCGTCTGGAAAAAGTGCTTAAGCGCCTGCATATCCTTGAAGGTTTGCTGGTGGCGTTCCTCAATATCGACGAAGTGATCGAGATCATTCGTACCGAGGATGAGCCGAAGCCGGCATTGATGTCGCGCTTTGGCATCAGCGAAACCCAGGCTGAAGCGATCCTCGATCTGAAACTGCGCCATCTCGCCAAACTGGAAGAGATGAAGATCCGTGGTGAGCAGAATGAGCTGGAAAAAGAGCGCGATCAGCTGCAGGCGATCCTCGCCTCCGACCGTAAGATGAACAACCTGCTGAAGAAAGAGCTGCAGGCGGATGCCGAAGCCTTCGGTGACGATCGTCGTTCTCCGCTGCACGAGCGCGAAGAAGCGAAAGCGATGAACGAGCATGACATGCTGCCGTCCGAGCCGGTGACCATAGTGCTGTCACAAAGCGGCTGGGTACGCAGCGCCAAGGGGCACGACATCGACGCCCCGGGCCTGAGTTACAAAGCGGGCGATAGCTTCAAAGCCGCGGTGAAAGGTAAGAGCAACCAGCCGGTGGCCTTTATCGACACCACCGGACGCAGCTACGCCATCGATCCGATCACGCTGCCGTCGGCGCGCGGGCAGGGCGAGCCGCTGACCGGCAAGCTGACGCTGCCGCCGGGTGCCACGGTTGAGCACATGCTGATGGAAAGCGACGAGCAGAAGCTGCTGCTGGCCTCCGATGCGGGCTACGGCTTCATCTGCACCTTTAACGATCTGGTGTCGCGTAACCGCGCGGGCAAGGCGTTGATTAGCCTGCCGGAAAACGCCCGGGTGATGACGCCGCTGGTGATTGAAAACGAGAGCGATATGCTGCTGGCGATCTCTGCCGCAGGCCGCATGCTGATGTTCCCGCTGAGCGATCTGCCGCAGCTGTCGAAAGGGAAGGGCAACAAGATCATCAACATCCCGACGGCGGACGCGGCCGCAGGCGAAGACAGCCTGGCGCACCTCTTTATCCTGCCGCCGCAGAGCACTCTGACCCTCCACATGGGTAAACGCAAAATCAAAATGCGTCCGGAAGAGCTGCAGAAAGTGGTCGGCGAACGTGGACGCAAAGGGTCGTTGATGCGTGGCCTGCAACGTATTGAACGCGTGGAGATCGACTCGCCGCACCGCGCTAAAGCGGGCGATAACGAAGCGTAACAGGGCACCTCCCCCTCCGTTCAGGAGGGGGTCTCGCGTAAAACATCCGTTATAAAAACAAAAGAGTTACCCGCTTACAGTTGCAGTATAATCGTCAGCTGTCAGGGGTTTTTGAGGTCGCTATGCTATTAATTGTTCGTTCCATTCTTGCCGTGATTTACTGCATTCTGGTCTGTATTTTCGGCTGTATTTACTGCCTGTTCAGCCCGCGCAATCCAAAGCACGTTGCCACCTTTGGCCATATGTTTGCCCGTCTGGGGCCACTGTTTGGTGTGAAAGTCGAGACGCGTCTGCCGGAAGGGGTAGAGAAGCACGGCAACGCTATCTATATCGGTAACCATCAGAACAACTACGATATGATCACCGCCGCAAAAATTGTTCAGCCGCCAACCGTGACCGTGGGCAAAAAAAGCCTGCTGTGGGTGCCGTTCTTTGGCCTGCTCTACTGGCTGACCGGCAACCTGCTGATTGACCGTAACAACCGCGCCAAAGCGCACGGTACCATCGCCGAGGTGGTGAACCACTTCAAAAAGCGCAGGATCTCCATCTGGATGTTCCCGGAAGGGACCCGCAGCCGGGGTCGCGGCCTGCTGCCGTTCAAAACTGGCGCGTTTCACGCCGCAATTGCGGCAGGTGTACCGATTATTCCGGTGTGTGTTTCCAACACATCGAATAAGATTAACCTCAACCGCCTGCGTAACGGCCTGGTGATCGTCGAGATGCTGCCGCCGGTCGATGTCAGTAAATATGGCAAAGATCAGGTGCGTGAGCTGGCGGCCCATTGCCGCGAATTAATGCTGAATAAAATCGCTGAGCTCGATAAAGAAGTCGCAGAGCGCGAAGCCGCTGGCAGGGTTTAAGCCGGCCTGAAGGGAAAACGAATTCCCGCGTTGTTAGTACGATTATACATGGAGCTACTATGTCACTCAGTCGCCGTCAGTTTATTCAGGCATCGGGTATCGCCCTTTGTGCAGGTGCGGTTCCGCTGAGGGCACACGCCGCCGGGCAGCAACAGCCGCTGCCCATCCCGCCGTTACTCGAGTCCCGTCGCGGTCAGCCACTGTTCCTGACGTTACAGCGTTCCCACTGGTCGTTCACCCAGGGGACGCGGGCTAACGTCTGGGGCATTAACGGGCGCTACCTTGGCCCGACCGTGCGCGTCTGGAGCGGCGATGACGTCAAACTGATCTACAGCAACCGTCTGGCGGAGAACGTTGCCATGACCGTCAGCGGTTTGCAGGTGCCGGGCCCGCTGCTGGGCGGCGCGCCACGCATGATGTCCCCGAGCGCCGATTGGGCGCCGGTTCTGCCGATTCGCCAGAACGCCGCCACCCTTTGGTATCACGCCAACACCCCGAACCGCAGCGCGCAGCAGGTCTATACCGGCCTGGCGGGGATGTGGCTGGTGGAAGATGAGGTCAGCAAATCTCTGCCGATCCCGAATCACTACGGGGTCGACGACTTTCCGATCATCATTCAGGACAAGCGGCTGGATAACTTCGGTACGCCGGAGTACAGCGAGCCGGGCAGCGGTGGCTTTGTCGGCGACACGTTGCTGGTGAACGGCGCGCAGAGCCCGTATGTCGAAGTCTCCCGCGGCTGGGTGCGCCTGCGCCTGCTGAATGCATCCAACTCGCGCCGCTATCTGTTGCAGATGAGCGATGGCCGGGCGCTGCACGTGATTGCCGGGGATCAGGGCTTCTTACCGGCCCCGGTACCGGTTAAGCAGCTGGCGCTGGCACCGGGCGAGCGACGCGAAATCCTGGTGGATATGACCAACGGCGATGAAGTGTCGATCACCTGCGGCGAGGCGGCGAGCATCGTTGACCGCCTGCGCGGCTTCTTTGAACCCTCGAGCATTCTGGTCTCGACCCTGGTGTTGACCCTGCGACCAACCGGGCTGTTGCCGCTGGTGACCGATACCCTGCCGATGCGCCTGCTGCCGGACGAGGTTCTGAGCGGGACGCCGGTGCGCAGCCGGGATATCAGCCTCGGTGACGATCCGGGCATTAACGGCCAGCTTTGGGATGTGAACCGCATTGATATCACCGCCCAGCAGGGCACCTGGGAGCGCTGGACGGTGCGCGCCGACATGCCGCAGTCATTCCATATCGAAGGGGTGAAGTTCCTGGTGCGCAACGTCAACGGCGCCATGCCGTTCCCGGAAGACCGGGGCTGGAAAGATACCGTCTGGGTCGACGGGCAGGTTGAACTGCTGGTCTATTACAGTCAGCCCTCCTGGCCGCACTTCCCGTTCCTGTTCCACAGCCAGACGCTGGAGATGATGGACAGGGGCTCGGTAGGACAAATGTTGATCAATCCGGCACCGTAATCGTGCCGGGTGGGCCGGTCTACGGGCTTGTAGGCCGGGTAAGGCGAAGCCGCCACCCGGCGTTAAAAACCCCGCACAATACTCCTTCATTTCCCACATTGATCCAGCGTATAATCCCGCTCCTTTTGTCTATTTTTTCTTCGGAAGCATTATGAGCGCAATTTCCCTGATCCAGCCGGATCGTGACCTCTTCTCCTGGCCCCAGTACTGGGCGGCCTGCTTTGGACCGGCACCGTTCCTGCCGATGTCTCGTGAAGAGATGGACCAACTTGGCTGGGACAGCTGCGACATTATTCTGGTGACCGGCGATGCCTATGTCGATCACCCGAGCTTTGGCATGGCGATCTGCGGTCGTATGCTTGAAGCCCAGGGCTTCCGCGTCGGGATCATTGCCCAGCCGGACTGGAACAGCAAAGAGGACTTTATGCGCCTCGGTAAACCGAACCTGTTCTTCGGCGTCACCGCGGGCAATATGGACTCGATGATCAACCGTTACACCGCCGACCGCAAACTGCGTCACGACGATGCCTACACCGCGGATAACGTGGCGGGCAAGCGTCCGGACCGCGCGACGCTCGTCTATACCCAACGATGCAAAGAAGCATGGAAAGACGTGCCGGTCATCCTGGGTGGCATCGAAGCGAGCCTGCGCCGTACCGCCCATTACGACTACTGGTCTGATACCGTGCGCCGTTCGGTGCTGGTGGACTCCAAAGCCGACATGCTGATCTTCGGCAACGGTGAGCGTCCGCTGGTGGAAGTGGCGCATCGTCTCTCCCAGGGCGAGCCGGTAGGCAACATCCGCGACGTGCGTAACACCGCGATCATGGTGAAAGAGGCCCTGCCGGGCTGGAGCGGAGTGGATTCCCGTATCATCGATATGCCAGGCAAAATCGACCCGATTCCGCACCCGTACGGCGAAGATCTGCCGTGCGCCGATAACAAGCCCGTCGAGCCGAAGAAAGCCGAAGCCAAAGCGATCACCGTTCAGCCGCCGCGTCCAAAGCCGTGGGAAAAGACCTACGTGCTGCTGCCGTCCTTTGAGAAAGTCAAAGCGGACAAAGTGCTTTACGCTCATGCTTCCCGAATTCTGCACCACGAAACCAATCCGGGCTGTGCCCGTGCGCTGATGCAAAAGCACGGCGAGCGCTATATCTGGGTCAACCCGCCGGCCATCCCGCTCTCTACCGAAGAGATGGACAGCGTCTTTGCCCTGCCGTACAAGCGTGTGCCGCACCCTTCATACGGTGACAGCCGTATTCCGGCCTATGAGATGATCCGCTTCTCAATCAACATCATGCGCGGCTGTTTCGGCGGGTGCTCCTTCTGCTCCATCACCGAGCACGAAGGCCGTATTATCCAGAGCCGTTCCGAAGAGTCGATTGTTAACGAGATCGAAGCTATTCGTGACACGGTTCCGGGCTTTACCGGCGTGATCTCCGATCTGGGTGGCCCGACGGCCAACATGTATATGCTGCGCTGTAAGTCACCGCGTGCGGAGCAGACCTGCCGTCGTCTCTCCTGTGTCTATCCGAGCATTTGCGAGCATATGGACACCAACCACGAGCCGACGATCAACCTCTACCGTCGCGCCCGCGACCTGAAGGGCATCAAGAAGATCCTTATCGCTTCTGGCGTGCGTTACGACATCGCCGTGGAAGATCCGCGCTACATCAAAGAGCTGGCGACCCACCACGTGGGCGGCTACCTGAAGATTGCCCCTGAGCATACTGAAGAAGGCCCGCTGTCGAAGATGATGAAGCCGGGAATGGGCAGCTACGACCGCTTCAAAGAGCTGTTCGATACCTACTCCAAACAGGCCGGGAAAGAGCAGTATCTGATCCCGTACTTCATCTCCGCGCACCCGGGTACGCGTGATGAGGACATGGTGAATCTGGCCCTGTGGCTGAAACAACGCCGCTTCCGTCTGGATCAGGTGCAGAACTTCTATCCGTCACCGCTGGCGAACTCGACCACCATGTATTACACCGGCAAGAACCCGCTGAGTAAGATTGGTTACAAGAGTGAAGATGTGGTGGTGCCGAAGGGGGACAAACAGCGTCGCCTGCATAAAGCCCTGCTGCGCTACCACGATCCGGCTAACTGGCCGCTGATCCGCCAGGCGCTGGAAGAGATGGGTAAAAAGCACCTGATCGGCTCACGTCGTGATTGCCTGGTGCCTGCCCCGACGCTGGATGAGATGCGCGAAGCACGTCGCCAGAATCGCAATACGCGCCCGGCGCTGACCAAGCATACGCCGATTGTGCATCAGCGTTCGAACGCAGGGGCGACTGCGAAGAAAAATGTAAAACGTAAGATCGGTTAAACCTGTAAAAATGCCCGGTGGCGCTGCGCTTACCGGGCCTACAACACCCTGAATCGTAGGCCGGGTAAGGCGAAGCCGCCACCCGGCTTTTTTAAACGCAATTAACCGCCAAACTGGTCCGGATCCGGGCCTAAACGCTTGCCTTTATCCAGCTTCGCAATTTCACCCAACTCATCTTTATCCAGACGGAAATCCCACACCGCGAAGTTCTCTGCGATACGCGCTGGAGTAACGGATTTCGGGATCACCACCAGACCGCAGTCCAGATGCCAGCGAATGACAATCTGTGCCGGGGTTTTGCCGTACTTATCGGCCAAATCGCGGATGATTTTCTGATCGAAGACCCCTTCGCCACCCTGGGCCAGCGGGCTCCAGGATTCGGTCTGGATCTTGTGGGTCGCATTCCATGAGTGCAGTTGACGCTGCTGCATCAGCGGGTGCAGTTCAATCTGGTTGATCACCGGGGCGACGCCGGTCTCATCAATCAGACGCTGCAGATGGTGGACCTGGAAATTACAGACCCCGATGCTCTTCACCAGCCCGGCTTTCTGCAGGTCAATCATCCCTTTCCAGGCGTCAACATAGTGATCGATCGCCGGAACCGGCCAGTGCATGAGATAGAGATCGACGAAATCGAGTTGCAGCTTGTCGAGGCTCTCCTGGAGAGCTTCCGCCGGACGTTTCTGGTCGTCATTCCACAGCTTGGTGGTGATGAATAACTCATCGCGTGACACACCGGCGCTGGCCAGCGCGTTGCCCACGCCGTCCTCATTTTTGTAGGCGGCTGCGGTATCAATAGAGCGATAGCCGACTTCCAGTGCTTTGTGAATGGCGGACACGACCTCGTCGTTACCGGCTTTCCATACGCCGAGCCCCAACTGGGGCATTACATTGCCGTCCTGAAGCTTGATTACGGTTTGGTTTGCCATCTTTCCTCCTTCATGGGACATCCACCAGAGGTAATCCTCTGGTGGCGTATGTGCATTAAGCCTGGCCTAAATGCCGAAAAACGAAAGGTAAGCGCGCAAAATCGCTTAGCGAGCAGCCTCGTAAATACGGCGGCTCACGTCGAGGGTAATGTCGTGATGCTCACCGATTTGGGTCATACCGTGCTCTTCGAGTTTCGCCAGCAGGGCAGGGATGGAGCTTCCGTCCAAACCGTAGCCGGAAAGACGCGTTGGCACGCCCAACTGCTCGAAGAAGTGGCGGGTCGCGGCGATAGCGGCATCGATACGCTCGTCGTCAGAACCCTCGGTGATACCCCAGACGCGCTCAGCGTACTGCAGCAGCTTGCCGCGTTTGGTGTCGCGTTTTTCATTCCACAGCGCAGGCAGCACGACCGCGAGGGTCTGGGCGTGATCGAGACCGTGCATCGCCGTCAGCTCGTGGCCCAGCATATGGGTAGCCCAGTCCTGCGGCACGCCGGCACCGATCAGGCCGTTCAGCGCCTGAGTCGCGGCCCACATCACGTTGGCACGCACTTCATAGTTTTCTGGCTCTTTCAGCGCCAGCGGGCCGTCTTCGATCAGGGTCAGCAGAATGCCCTCGGCGAAACGATCCTGAATTTTGGCGTTTACCGGGTAAGTAACGTACTGCTCAACGGTATGAACAAAGGCATCCACCACGCCGTTTGCCACCTGACGCGGCGGCAGGGTGTAGGTATAAACCGGGTCCAGCACCGCAAACACCGGCTGCACGTGCTCGTTCATAAAGGCCTGTTTGTCGCCGGTGGTTTTACGGGAGATCACCGCGCCTTTGTTGGATTCAGAGCCGGTAGCAGGCAGGGTCAGCACGGAGCCCATCGGGATGGCGCTTTTGATGTCGCTGCCGCCGGTCTGCAGGATGTGCCACGGGTCGATGTCATCAGCGTAGTGGGCCGCCGCAGCGATAAACTTGGTGCCGTCCAGCACCGAGCCGCCGCCGACGGCCAGCAGGAAGGTGATCTTCTCGTCGCGGGCGATTTTCACCGCGTTCATCAGGGTTTCGTAAGACGGGTTCGGTTCAATGCCGCCAAACTCACGCACGTCCAGACCTTGCAGGGCGCTGTAGACCTGATCCAGCACGCCGTTTTTCTTCACGCTGCCGCCACCGTAGGTGATCAGCACGCGGGCGTTGGCCGGGATCTGCTCGCGCAGATCGGCGATAGCCTCTTTACCAAACAGAATGCGGGTCGGGGTATGCAGATTGAAATTGTTCATTGTTCGTTCCCTTAGGTGGGTGAAAATACCGGGCTAACTGATGGTGCCCATTGTGGCGAGCACCAGCGTTCCTCTCAATGCACATTTCTGCCGTTGTCTTGCCCATTTCTACAGGGTGCTGGAGAAACTGTGAAAAACCGCGCACACTGCAAACGTCGGAAACCTTACCCGGATTGAGCAAAGATGAACCGCGATGAAACCTGCCTGCAGCTAACGGCGCAAATTAACAGACTGAAAGATAATGCAAATAATCTCGACACGCTGCTGCCGGACGTGCGTCTGCTGTACGGTACCCAGCCCGGCACCCGCACGCCGGTGATGTACCAGCCTGGTATCATTTTTCTCTTTTCCGGGCATAAAATTGGCTATATCAATGAGCGGGTGTTCCGCTATGACCCGCGCGAATATCTGCTCCTGACAGTACCTTTACCCTTTGAATGTGAAACCTTCGCGACAGAAGCCGTGCCGCTGGCAGGTATTCGTTTAAATGTGGATATCCTGCAGCTGCAGGAGCTGCTGATGGATATTGGCGAGGACGAGCTGTTTTGCCCGTCGATGGCGGCAAGCGGGATCAACTCCGCCACGCTGACGGATGAGATCCTCTGCGCCATTGAGCGCCTGCTGGACGTGATGGAGCGCCCGCTGGATGCGCGCATTCTCGGAAAGCAGATTATCCGTGAGATCCTCTATCACGTGCTGCTGGGACCGGGCGGCGGAGCGCTGCTGGCGCTGGTCAGCCGGCAGACCCACTTCAGCCTCATCAGCCGGGTGCTGAAGCGCATCGAGAGCCAGTACACCGAAAACCTAAGTGTCGATCAGCTGGCGGCCGAGGCCAACATGAGCGTCTCGGCGTTCCACCATAACTTCAAATCGGTGACCAGCACCTCGCCGCTGCAATATCTCAAGAGCTACCGCCTGCATAAGGCGCGGATGATGATGATCCACGACGGGATGAAAGCCAGCGCGGCGGCGCTGCGGGTAGGCTATGAAAGCGCGTCGCAGTTCAGTCGGGAGTTCAAACGTTACTTCGGGGTGACGCCAGGGGAAGACGCGGCGCGGATCAGGATGATGCAGGGGTAGGGTGTTCAAGTACCCTCTCCCCTATGGGGAGAGGGTGAAGAGTATAGCTGTCAGGCGCGACAGTATTTCTTACGGATCACCACGACGATAGTGCCCACCAGACCAGCCACCAGCAGGAATACCGGCAGGATCATCAGGAAGGTCATGACCTGATCTTCGTGGCGTTTCACGAACGGGATCATGCTCAGGGCATAGCCGAAGGTGGTCACCACGCCGACCCACAGCAGCGCGCTCAGCCAGTTAAAGAACTGGAAGCGGCGGTTAGAGAGCCCGGAGATGCCCGCCATGGTCGGCAGCAGGGTGCGCACAAAGGCCAGGAAACGTCCGGCGAGCAGCGCCAGCAGGCCGTGGCGATCAAACATGCAGGCCGCGCGCTGGTGATACTTATGCGGCAACTGCGCCAGCCAGCCTTTCACTACCCGCGTATTGCCCAGCCAGCGGCCCTGCAAATAGCTGAGCCAGCAGCCCAGGCTGGCGGCGGAGGTCAGGATCACCATCGTCGGCGCAAAATCCATCACCCCTTTCCCGATTAACGCCCCCGCCAGCAGCAGCAGGCTGTCGCCCGGTAAAAATGAGGCAGGCAGTAACCCATTTTCCAGAAACAGCGTGGCGAACATTACGAGATAAACAACCCCAACCACGTGAGGGTCCGCCAGTGCTGCAAAATCGTGTTGCCAGAGTGCAGCGATAATATCTTGAATAACAGCCATGGGCTTTCCTGTGGAACAGCGTATATGGGCCTATTGTACTCCCTATTTCGCCTGCGGGCTTTGATCGCAGGCGCAACAAATCAGACTTTTCTGCATCGATTGAGGAGAAAAGTGTCCGCGGAGTGCTTTTATGACCCGGTGTTATTCGATACGCGCAAACCCGGCCTCTAAATCGGCAATCAAATCGTCGACGTTTTCCAGGCCGATATGCAGACGGATCAGGGTCCCGGTAAAGTCTACTTCTCCGCCCGGACGCAGGGCAGCAATCTGCTCTGGCTGGTTTGGCAGGATCAGCGACTCAAAGCCGCCCCACGAGTAGGCCATGCTGAAAAGGGAGAAGTTATCGAGGTAGTTTGCCAGCTCGTCATTGCTCAGGCGCTTGTTGAGCACAAACGAGAACAGGCCGCTGCTGCCCGTAAAATCACGTTGCCAGAATTCATGCCCGACGCTGCCCGGCAGGGCGGGATGGTTAACCCGCGCCACCTGCGGATGCTGCGCCAGCCACTGGGCGACTTTCAGGCTGCTTTCATGATGCTGGCGCAGACGGACGCTCAGGGTACGCAGGCCGCGGCTGGTCATGTAAGCGGTATCGGCATCCACCATCTGTCCCATCAGATAGGCGTTTTCACACAGCTGCTCCCAGCAGCGGGCGTTAGAGACCGCCGTACCGATCATGCCGTCCGAGTGGCCGATCAGGTATTTGGTCGCCGCCTGAATAGAGATGTCGATACCAAAATCGAGCGCCTTAAACAGCACCCCTGCCGCCCAGGTGTTATCGATCATGATGATGGCGTCCGGCGCTTTGCTGCGTACCGCCTGTACGATGGCAGGCACATCGTGCACTTCCATGGTGATGGAGCCCGGCGATTCGAGGAACACGATCCGGGTATTGGGCTGGATCAGATCGGCAATCTTCGCGCCGATCTGCGGATCGAACCAGCCGGTGGTCACGCCCAGCTTGCTGAGGATTTTGGTGCAGAAGTCCTGGCTCGGCTCGTAGGCGGTGTTGGTCATCAGGATATGGTCGCCCTGTTCAACAAACGCCAGAATAGTATTGGCCACCGCCGCCGCACCGCACGGGAACAGGGCGCAGCCTGCGCCGCCTTCCAGCTCGCACATCGCTTCCTGTAATGAGAAGTGGGTCAGCGTCCCGCGACGCCCGTAAAACAGCTCGCCCTTTGCCCGGTTGCGGGTGGCGTGCTTTTTCGCCTCGACGGTCTCAAACACCAGCGACGAGGCGCGCTGAATCACGCTGTTCACCGAACCGAGGGTATATTTCTTGCTGCGTCCCGCCTGGACAAGGGTGGTATCAAGATGCTTCTCTTTCATGTCTGCGCAACCTGTTTTTATACGTCTGGACGTCCACACTATCACGAAAGTAAAAATGGTCGCGAGAAGGGTGGTGGGATCAGCGGAATATTTTTTAAAATATGTTTCCGGGAAATTTTTCCTGCGTAAGCGCAAGGAAAATGAAACGAATTTACGGCACTATGTAAATACTAATGAGAACGACTATCAATTCGACGCTGTTTTGATATTATTATGCTCAGATTTTGTGATTTGCGTCCTGGAGATACCGAGTGGGTAATAATTTGATGCAGACGGACCTCTCCGTCTGGGGTATGTATCATCATGCCGACATCGTGGTGAAGATTGTGATGATCGGCCTGATTCTGGCGTCTGTCGTCACCTGGGCTATTTTCTTTAGCAAGAGCGTGGAGCTTATCTCGCACAAGCGCCGTCTTAAACGCGAGCAGCAGCAGCTGGCTGAGGCCCGCAACCTGAATCAGGCGAGCGACATGACCTCTTCCTTCCAGGCCAAAAGCCTGACCACCCAGTTAATCAACGAAGCCCAGAACGAGCTCGAGCTTTCTGCAGGCAGCGAAGACAACGAAGGGATTAAAGAGCGTACCGGCTTCCGTCTGGAGCGTCGCGTGGCGGCCATTGGTCGTCATATGGGACGTGGTAACGGCTACCTGGCGACCATCGGTGCGATTTCACCGTTCGTCGGTCTGTTCGGTACGGTCTGGGGCATCATGAACAGCTTCATCGGCATCGCCCAGACCCAAACCACCAACCTCGCGGTTGTGGCCCCCGGCATCGCAGAAGCCCTGCTGGCGACGGCGATTGGTCTGGTTGCCGCTATCCCGGCAGTGGTCATCTATAACATCTTCGCCCGTATGATCGGCAGCTACAAAGCGACCCTCGGTGACGTTGCTGCTCAGGTCCTGCTGCTGCAAAGCCGCGATCTGGACCTCAGTGCCAGCGCCGTGAAGCCGGTCCGTTCTGCTCAGAAATTACACTTAGGTTGATTCGTCATGGCAATGCGTCTTAATGAAAATCTGGACGATAACGGCGAAATGCACGAAATCAACGTGACGCCGTTTATCGACGTCATGCTGGTTCTGCTGATTATCTTCATGGTTGCTGCGCCGCTGGCGACGGTAGACGTGAAGGTCAATCTGCCTGCATCATCCAGTCAGCCGCAGCCGCGCCCGGAAAAACCGATTTATCTGTCCGTGAAAGCTGATAAATCCATGTTCCTGGGTAACGATCTGGTAACGGATGAGTCGGTGATCCCGGCGCTGAATACCCTGACTAACGGCAAGAAAGAGACCACCGTCTTCTTCCGTGCTGACAAGACCGTCGACTACGAAACCATGATGAGGGTAATGGACACGCTGCATCAGGCGGGTTACCTGAAGATTGGCCTGGTAGGCGAAGAGAAGACTGTGGCTAAATAAACAAAAGCGGCACCCCTTGAGGTGCCGCTTTTGTATTTGCCCGGTGGCGCTACGCTTACCGGGCCTACGTTCAACATGTAGGCCGGGTAAGGCGAAGCCGCCACCCGGCACTGCACAACTACCCCAGATGTTCCCCGCCGCACACGCCGTGCACTTCCGCCGTCACATAGCTTGATTCCTGGCTCGCCAGATAGACGTACACCGGTGCCAGCTCCGCAGGCTGCCCTGCGCGCTTCATTGGGGTCTGCTGACCGAACTGCGGGATCTTCTCCTGCGGCTGACCGCCGGAAATTTGCAGCGCCGTCCAGACAGGGCCTGGCGCGACCACGTTAACGCGTACGCCGCTCTCCGCCACCTGCTTCGCCAGCCCGCGGCTGAAGTTAAGGATGGCCGCTTTGGTAGACGCATAGTCCAGCAGGTGCGGACTTGGCTGATAGGCCTGAATCGACGAGGTGGTGATAATGCTCGCCCCGGCCGGCAGCAGCGGCAGCGCCTCCTGGGTTATCCAGAACAGCGCAAACACGTTGACGGTATAGGTCTGTTTAAACTGCTCCGTTGTAATATCAGCAATATTCTCGACTGCCACCTGCTTACCGGCCACCAGTGCCAGTACATCCAGTCCGCCGAGTTCCTGATGGGCTTTGTGCACCAGCGAACGGGCAAATTTTTCATCGCTCAGGTCGCCGGGGATCAGTACCGCTTTGCGTCCGGCTTCTTCAATCAGCTGCTTAACCTGCTGCGCGTCTTCTTCTTCGGCAGGCAGATAGTTGATAGCAACGTCTGCGCCTTCACGCGCGTAAGCGATGGCGGCAGCGCGTCCAATACCGGAGTCGCCCCCTGTCACCAGTGCCTTACGATCCTGTAGTCTGCCGCTGCCTTTGTAGCTCTTCTCGCCGCAATCCGGGACCGGATCCATCTTGCTCTGCACCCCGGGGATGGGCTGTTTTTGCTTCGGGAATTCGCCAGTGTAGTACTGGGTGGTTGGGTCCTGAATTTTGCTCTGGGAATTTGCCATTGAGGTTCTCCTTGAGTGGGTGATCAGGCTTTAAGCTTAGAAGAATCAACCGGGAAGTGAGGATCATTCAGGATAATCCTTAAATCAATAGCAACAGGCGGAGCGGGGCGCGCTGGGGTTACGGCTTTTGCGCAGGGGATGTGGTTTTCGCGGCGAGTACATCTTCATTCAGTGCGACGGTGGTCACGCTGGTAGTACGATAGCCGTCATCGGCCAGTTTACGGGTAACGCGCAGGGTGGCGGTTTCACGGGCCCGCAAATACTGATAATTGGTTTCCAGCCGGGCCAGTATTTTCTCTTTTAAGTCTTGCCGCTGCTGCATAATGGCATTAATTGCCGCACCGTAGATCTCTTCTTTAACCTGTAACGGATAAATTTCACGGCGGTTCTGCCATTTCAGCCGCACCAGACCTGCCGGAATCGAGAGCAATTCTTTGGCAATACGTTGTATTTCAATGTTTTTAATCTCTTTCAGCGCAGCCAGATTTTGCTCTAAGATAAATTCATCGCTCTTTTTATCATCTAAAGCTAAATAAACGTTGTTGTTATCAACATCCTTCACGTTATTCATCCTCTAGCTTATAAAAAATGGGCGTGTTTTTTTCACAAGTAATTAGATTCAGCCAGATATCATTACCGGCTTCGTTTATCTCAGCGGTTTTTTCCGACAATATTTGACTTAGTGCCTGGGCATCTATTTCCCCTTCCGCTTGCAGGTCATTGAGCAGGCGGGCGAACACCTCGATTTTAACCACCCGGAATAACCGGTCCTTTATATGGCGGTCGTGCTCTTCGAGCAACATATTGCGGGAGTTACCGGTACGGGTAACACCAATTAATATATCAGGCTCGTAATCAGCGAGTGTTCTTTTCCCCTTAGTGAAATTTGCATTGCTTTCTGCTTCTGGTGGTTTCGGTTCCACGGTAGAAATGTGAAACTTAGCCGGGACCAGATTGTCGGGCAACATTTTATATTTCCTTTAATTTCAACGGGGTGGGCTTGTCTGGAGTGTGAGATTCGTTGACAATAACATGAGGCAAATTTAAAATCAAAAAAAATGGAGCCTGCCTATATGAACAGCATTTTTTATACTGTCATTACTTTGTTATTGCTTACTGCCGTGGTTCTTTTATTGATGCGCGAGTTCAATAAAAGTAGCGAAGCGGATAACGCGCACCCCCATGCGCAGCCAGAACGGATGTCAAAAGAAGAGGGCGAAGACCATTTTTCTGTGTTAATGAATGCGATTACGCCAGTCTGGTACTGGCGTGTTAATCATGAATATATTGATTTCCTCCATGCCACAATTAAACGAATGAATATGGTGGAAATAAATAGTACGCCTGACCTTTTTGATGCGCAGCGTCGTTGCAGCGATCTCAACTCGGCGGTGTACAAATATTACGACAATATCAAGAAGCGCTGCCTGAATGGTGAGAAAGTGTCGCATTCCGATCTGGAGGTGATGAATCTGCGCCAGTGTTTTCGTGAGTTCAGCCTGGAGGCTTATCCGGCGTTGGTGGTGCTGGTGTGGCCGGAGTATCAGCGGCCTGAGGTTAAGCCGGAGCAGGTATAGGGGCTTTGTTGTTTAGTTGTTGCAAACACTTTGTCGCGTTGCGATATACTGCACGCTGGTTTCGTTTGCAGACAGGACTCTATGGAACGCTTTTTTGAAAACGCAATGTATGCCTCCCGCTGGCTGTTAGCCCCGGTCTATTTTGGCCTCTCGCTGGCGCTGGTGGCCCTCTGTATTAAATTCTTCCAGGAAATTTTTCACGTCCTGCCGCACATATTCAGCGTCGCGGAATCCGACCTGATTCTGCTCCTGCTGTCGCTGGTGGATATGACCCTGGTGGGCGGCCTGCTGGTGATGGTGATGTTCTCAGGCTACGAAAACTTCGTGTCGCAGCTGGACATCGCCGCGGATAAAGAGAAGCTGAGCTGGCTGGGCAAAATGGACGCCTCGTCGCTGAAAAATAAAGTGGCTGCCTCGATTGTGGCGATCTCGTCGATTCACCTGCTGCGGGTGTTTATGGATGCCAAAAATATCCCGGATAACAAGCTGATGTGGTACGTGATTATCCACCTGACGTTTGTGCTGTCAGCGTTTGTGATGGGGTATCTGGATAAGCTGAGTCGCAAGTAATAAAAAAGCCGGGTAAGCGCAGCGCCACCCGGCATTTTAACTACTTATCTGACGACGCCTGCCACAGATTGAGCTGCCCGTCAGCCACATGCTGATCGATCCGCTGCAGCTCATCCTCGCTAAAGTGCAGATTATTCAACGCCTGCACGTTCTCCTCCAGCTGCTCTGTCCGGCTGGCACCAATCAATACTGACGTCACGCGATCGTCTTTCAGCAGCCAGCTCAGGGCCATCTGCGCCATCGTCTGACCGCGCGCCTGCGCCATTTCGTTCAGCAAGCGCAGGCTGTTGAGGTTGGCCTCGGTCAGCATGTTTTCGGTCAGGCCGCGCGCCTTTTTACCTTCGCGCTGCATGCGAGAGCCATCAGGAATGCCGTTCAGGTATTTTCCGGTCAGCAGGCCCTGCGCCAGCGGCGTAAAGGCGATACAGCCGGTGCCGTTAGCCTTCAGCGTATCCAGCAGGCCGCTCTTGTCCACCCAGCGGTTAAGCAGGTTGTAAGAAGGCTGATGGATAAGCAGGGGGATCTTCCACTCGCGCAGCAGCTCCGCCATTTTCTGGGTGCGTTCTGGCGAATAGGACGAGATGCCAACGTACAGCGCCTTCCCGCTCTGCACCGCCTGCGCCAGCGCCGAGGCGGTCTCTTCCATCGGCGTATTTTCATCTACCCGGTGCGAGTAGAAGATATCCACATACTCCAGCCCCATCCGCTTCAGGCTCTGGTCGAGACTGGCGAGCAGATACTTGCGCGAACCACCCGCACCGTACGGACCCGGCCACATGTCATAGCCCGCTTTGGTGGAGATAATCAGCTCGTCGCGATACGCCGCGAAATCATCCCGTAGCAGGCGGCCAAAATTTTCCTCCGCACTGCCCGCCGGTGGGCCATAGTTATTGGCGAGATCAAAGTGGGTGATGCCGCAGTCAAAGGCTTTTCGCAGCAGGGCGCGCTGCGAGTCGAGAGCCTGAACGTGGCCAAAACTGTGCCACAAACCGAGCGACAGGGCGGGTAAACGCAGGCCGCTTTTTCCACAGTACCGGTACTGCATATTCTCGTAGCGTTCAGGGGAAGCGTTCCAGGGCATGATGTCTCCTTTCAAGGTTTTTGATTTTCGAAACAGCGTTTCTATTCTAACCTTACTCAGTGCACAATTCATGGAGATATGCGATGACGCGTATGACCGCCAAAGACTTTCCTCAGGAATTGCTCGACTACTACGATTATTACGCTCACGGCAAAATCAACAAACGTGAGTTCCTCAATCTGGCTGCCCGCTATGCCGTCGGCGGCGTGACGGCGCTGGCACTGTTCAATATGCTTAAACCGAATTACGCCCTCGCCGAGCAGGTGAAGTTCACCGATCCCGATATTTTGCCTGAATACATTACCTATCCTTCGCCAGACGGTCATGGCCAGGTGCGTGGCTATCTGGTGAAACCCGCCCACGCTACCGGCAAAGTTCCGGCGGTGGTGGTGGTGCACGAAAACCGCGGCCTCAACCCTTACATCGAGGATGTGGCGCGTCGGGTGGCGAAAGCAGGATACATCGCGCTGGCGCCGGATGGCTTAAGCTCGGTGGGGGGGTATCCCGGCAACGATGAGGAGGGGAAAGTCCTGCAGCAGAAGGTCGATCCGACGAAGCTGATGAACGACTTCTTTGCCGCGGTCGGGTTTATGCAGAAACATCCGGACGCCACGGGCAAGGTGGGGATCACCGGCTTCTGCTATGGCGGTGGGGTCTCTAACGCCGCAGCGGTGGCCTGGCCAGAGCTGGCCTGCGCCGTGCCGTTTTATGGCCGACAGGCTCCGACAGCCGACGTCGCCAAAATTAAGGCCCCGTTGCTGCTGCACTATGCGGAAAACGACAAGAATGTTAACGAGGGATGGCCTGCCTATGAAGCCGCGTTGAAAGCGAACGGCAAGGTGTATGAGGCCTGGATCTACCCTGGCGTAAACCACGGGTTCCACAACGATTCAACCCCGCGTTACGACGAACCCGCTGCCGAATTAGCCTGGAAACGAACCCTGGGATGGTTTGAGAAGTATTTGAGCTAACAAAAATGCCCGGCAGCCTGAGGCTGCCGGGCAGGCGTGGTCATCAGAAGCTGTAGCTCATACCTGCCTGAACACTGGCGTCGTTTTCGACATCGCCTGTGCCATAGTAAATGCCGGTATTCACCGAGAAGTTGTGCGCGATAGTGGCATTCACGCCCGCACCAAACATTCCCATGCTGTTGTTATGACCTTCAGTGTTGTGATAATCCGCTGCCTGGATATCGGTATCATCGCTGAACTCTTTCTGCATGCGGACATCCAGCCATGGCATGATCGCCACGTTTTTGTTCAGATCGGTCAGGGTGGTGGTCAGACGCAGACCCGCACCGCCGTTCCACGAAGAGACCTGGCTGTCAGCAAAGGTCACTTCTCTGTCGGAGAAGCCGTTAGCTTTGGTCTGATCCCAGCCGAGAATGGCGTACGGTTGCAGCACGGTTTCGCCCGGCAGCAGTACGTTCACCCCGGTACGGGCCTGGGCCATATACAGGCTACCGTCTGTGGAGCCGTGCAGCGCTTCGGTCATGCCGCTGGTGTCGCCGGTGACGTTGTGGGCGGAGAGGGAGTAGCGCATATCGCCATAGCTGAAGCTGGCGTCGGCGAACATTCCCCACTGACGACCGTTCAGCGCCTGCTGCCAGCCGCCGTACAGGCTGTAGTAGTTACCATAGACGGTGTCCTTGAAGCTGTCCGGGCCGTTGTCGGTATCTTCAACGCGGCTGCGGGTCCAGGCCAGCGCCACGCCTCCGGTTACGCTGTCCCCGTTAGCGAGGTAAGCCGTCCAGTCAACGCCGCCCTGCGCACCCTGAGTGATGCTCTTGTAATCCACATCGTTGCTGAAGTTACCGTTCTGATAGAGGAAATCGCCCCACAGCTGAGCCCCTTCCTGCCGATCGCCCATCAGGCCAGCAAAGTGCAGGCGATCCAGATGGCTGGTGATGTCATCGGTGACCTGATGGCCCGCCTGTTCGGCCGCATCCAGGCCGGCAATCATCCCCTGGACATCGCTGGCCAGTGCGCCGCGTGAGCTGCTAAAGACAATATTCCAGTTCTGGCTACTATCAGCGGTGAGCAGGCTCTGCGGCGCCGTATCAGCAGCCACAATGCTCAGGTCATTGTTGTAGTTGTAGGCTGCGCTGCGGTTTTCAACCTGCTGCTGACCGTTGCTGAAGATAGCATTGGCGGCCGTTTGCGGCGTGGTGGTTGCCGTCGTGGTGGTAAAGGTTCCCAGCACGATGTTTTGCTGATTGATCGCCGAAGTGGTGATGTTATTGACCACCACAGCGTTACGGGAGCCGGTAATCTGGCCGAAGTTAACCCTGCTGTCAGTGCTCATGTTCACTTCGGCATTGCTGCCGGTCGTGGCGGCGGTCAGGGTAGAGCCGTTCTGCAGACTCCAGGTGGTGGAGTCGTTAATGGTGTCGAGGGTGATGCTGTTATCGCTGGTGGTATTTACGGTTTCAAACTGATTAATTTGCCCGGAAATAGAGCTACCTGCATCCATCGACAGGGTATCGGTACCGTCCCCGCCGGTAACATTGCCGGTGACGTGGGAATCATTCACCAGGACCACGGTGTCATTGCCTGCGCCGGTCGTAATATTGCCGTCAACGTTGGCGCCGTTTTGCAGGGTGACGGTGGTATCGCCACTGTTCTGGCTGGCGTTCAGATCGCCATTGATGGTGCTGTTATCCACCAGAAGGGTATTGGTGGAGTTACCGCTCAGCGTAACGTTGCCGTTCACGACGCTGTTATTGGTGAACGACAGGTCGGTCTGGCCTTTTTCGTTAATGACGCCGATGTCGCCGGTCACGGTGCTGTTATTCAGTGCCAGCGTATCCTGAGTGGTGCCATACAGGGCCACGGCCAGGTCGCTAAAGGCATCAACGTTGATATCCTGGAAAGGTTTGTACTGACTCAGGCTTTCAACGATGGTATCGAGATTTTGCGCCATCTGGCTGTTGGTCGCATCCACGCTGGCGTTAGTCAGGGTAAGGGAGGTGTCTGATTTGTCGCTACCGACGTAGATGCCACCGTTATCCATGATGCTGTCGCTCATGGCGATAGTTTGGGTACCCTGGCCGGCGCTGATAATACTGCCATGCAGGGCGCTGCCGTTGCTGATATCCACATCGTGGTAGCCCGCATCGAGCGGATCGAGATAGATGGCGGCCCCCATCATATAATCTTTGTCTCGCTGATAGGTTCCGTCGCTGTTCTGGCCGTTCAGGGTGGAGTCATTGACGTTGATGGTGGTGTTGGTGGTCTTAAGTGCAGAACCTGCTTCGATCATATCCACCTTGGCATTGTTGGTGACGTTAATATTCACCGTACCGCCATTGCTTCCCTGAATATAATGACCTGACATGTCAGAGCCTGTAACGGTCAGGGTCTGCGTATCTCCCGCTTCACGGTGGCCATCCATATAAATATTGGACGCCGTTTCATTCGCCATTACCGCATCAGTGACGCCCGGGTCCTGATAGAAGCTGCCGTCTTTATATTCTGACAGGCCGCAGGTCTGGGTGGTGTCACCATTCTGGCAAGCGGGGGCATCGGTAGCACCTGCCTGAGCAGCAAACGACGCAAGTGACAGTAATACACATTGTGACAACAAGGTCCTTTTCATTGAAATACGCATTTTTTCATCTCTTATAACCGGATCAAAGTGAGCTCTTTTTAAATGAAATTTGCGTAATTAAGAACTTTCCCAAGGGAAAAGGGTGTAATGAAATTTGAAGTGATATCAAGCGATTAAATGGTCATTTTAATAAAGGGCGCTAATTGATTTTTTTAAATACATCCATTCTATGAATGTTGCAGTTTTATTAACGTACTAAAAGTAAGACTTTTCTTGTAGAAAAAGGACTATTCCTTGCTGATAAAAAACAGCCGCCTAATCCTTTGGAGTTATGAGGGTAATGAATGGAGAATGTGATTTACATTTGTAAATTGTATGAAATCTAATAACACGTTATTTGAAGGGGTATTTGCCCCAGCGTGATTATCATTTCCCGGTCCGGTAAACAGAAATGAAAAGGTTTATAAAATTAACCGATAAAAGGTATTGCTTTGCATTTTATTGCCGATAACGAGGGTAATACTCGCCCTCCAGGCGATATCTCCCCCATGGCAAGGAAATAACTATGCACGTGTTTCGTAATTTCACTATCCGGTTCGTCATGCTGACGATTCTGGGGATTTTCTGTTTAATGTGGGCGGCAGCCGGGCTCTACAGCTCCTGGGCACTTTCACGCGTGGCTGATGGCAATGAGGTTGTTCGCCAGCTGGTCAAACAGATGACGGTGCTTAGCCAGGGTAACGATCAGTACTTCCGCTTCGTCACCCGCCTGACCCGGGCGATGGACGTGCAGGCGGCAGGTGGTACGGCAGATCTCACCGCCGTACAGCAGGCGCTGGAGACGATGAGCAGCAAGCTCGATGAGATGAAAGCCATGTCTCCGGGGCCGATGGATGCGCAGATCTCCTCCCAGGTAATTGCCAACTGGCAGGCGCTGCTGGAGAACGGCGTAAAGCCCCAGTTCCAGCTGGCGCAGCAGGGCAATCTCGACGCTTATCGTCAGCAGGCGAACAACGTTACCCCGCCGCTGAGCCGCGCCTTTGGCGAAAGTGCCGGGCAGTTCAATAAAGCCGCCGACAGCATTCTCGACAGCACCCGCGTGACGGTGGACGGCATGACCAGCACCACCCGCACGGTGATCATTACCGCAACAATTATGGGCCTGCTGATCCTGCTGTTCGCCGATCGCTACCTGGTCGCGATGCTGGTGAAACCCCTGGATCAGATCCGCCATCATTTTCGTCAGATTGCCCAGGGCGATCTCAGCCAGCCGATCGTTCCCTTTGGCCGTAACTGCGTGGGCCAGCTGGTGCCGCTGCTGACGGCGATGCAGGACAGCCTGCGCGAAGCGGTAAGCACTATCCGCGCCGGCAGCGAGAATATCTGGCGCGGTGCCACGGAGATCTCCACCGGTAATAACGATCTCTCGTCGCGTACAGAAGAGCAGGCTGCCGCCCTGGAAGAGACGGCGGCCAGCATGGAGCAGCTCACCGCCACGGTGAAGCTGAATGCCGACAACGCCCGCCAGGCCAGCGAGCTGGCGGATGTGGCCTCAGTCACCGCCAGCCGTGGCGGGGTGCTGGTGGAGAATGTGGTCAACACCATGACCGGGATCTCCGTCAGCTCGAAGAAAATCGCGGAGATCACCAGCGTCATTAACAGCATCGCCTTCCAGACCAATATCCTGGCCCTCAACGCGGCAGTGGAAGCGGCGCGAGCGGGCGAGCAGGGGCGTGGCTTTGCGGTGGTGGCGGGGGAGGTGCGTAATCTCGCCAGCCGCAGCGCCAGTGCGGCAAAAGAGATCGAAGGGCTGATCGCCGACTCCGTCTCCCGCGTGGCGGAAGGGGCCCGGCTGGTGAACGATACCGGCACCACCATGGAGGCGGTGCTGCGGGACATTACCGGCGTGACCACCATCATAAAGCAGATTGCCGCCGCCTCGGAAGAGCAGAGCAAAGGCATTTCGCAGGTGGGAGTGGCCATCACCCAGATGGACGGTGTGACCCAGCAGAACGCCTCCCTGGTGGAGCAGGTGTCGGCTGCGGCCTCCGCCCTGGAACGTCAGACCGAGGAGCTGCAACGCTCGGTGCAGAAGTTCCGTCTGGCGAGCTAGCGGCGGGCGAGCTGTACGTCGCTGATCAATTGGGTCACCTGCGACAGGTGACCAATTTTCACTTCGCTGGAACGCTGGAACTTGCTCCTGTCGATCAGCAGCAGCGACTGGCTGGCGCGGCTGAGCAGCTGCGACTTAAACCCGGCGCTGTGCGGGGTGGGATCCCACATCACACCCTGCTCATCCACCCCTTCGCACGAAAAAATAAACAGGTCGATCTCCAGCGCCTTCAGCTGCGTCACCAGGGCCGGGTTCACATAGCAACGATATTTGCGCTCCAGCGTCCCGCCCGAACAGATCAGGGTGATGCGTTCGCGCTTCGCCATTTCATGGCAGATCGGCAGACTGTTAGTAAACACCGTCAGGGCGATATCCGGCAGCTGTCGTGCCAGATGAAAGCAGGTTGAGCTGGCATCCAGGGCCAGGGTCATCCCCTCGCTGACCCAGTCAAGGGCGTGGCGGGCAATGTCGGCTTTATCCGCGTAATGGCTTTTTAGCCGCGCGCCAAAGGGTTCCCCGCCGTCGCGGTGGTCCGGGTGGATCGCCCGCGCCCGGCCGTGATGGCGCACAATCTTGCCCTGCTGCTGAAGCTGTTTCAGATCGCGACGAATCGTCTCTTTGCTGACGTTAAGCTCCGCGGCAAGCGCATCCGTCGTCAGCCAGTCGGACGCCGCCAGCAGGCGGATAAGATCCTGATGACGGGTGCTTTTCATGGATGCGTTCCGCTGCGGGAGTGGGAGATCAGCGTCTGGCCAATCGCCACGCCATTCTTACCGGTGTGCTTAATCTGATACATCGACCGATCGGCGCGGCGCAATGCATTGACGAAATCATCCTGCTCCTGCACTTCATCGATCCCCACCGAGGCGCCCACCTGCGCCTGGCCGTTATCCAGCTCGAACGGCGTCAGGGCTGCATTCAGACACTGTTGCGCGGTGCTGCTCACCAGCAGACTGGTGAGCGGGAAGGGCAGGAGCAGGACAAACTCGTCCCCACCCAGACGCCCGACCACAACCCCCGGCGGGCAGGTGTCGCGCAGACGCTGGCTGAGCTGGATCAGCAGCTCATCGCCGCTGCGGTGACCAAAGGTGTCGTTCACCGTTTTAAAATCATCCAGATCGATAAAGGCAATGCACAGCGGGCCCTGGGCTTTGAGCTGCGCGAAGTGGGTGATCAGCGCATGGCGATTCGCCAGGCCGGTGAGCGGGTCGTGATTCGCCAGCAGGGCGAGCTGCTCCTCGTACTGTTTCTCTTTGGTCATGTCGATGTGCGTGCCAGTGACCTTCAGCGGGTTTCCTTGCTCATCCCATTCGGTGACGCGGCCGCGATCCAGCACCCAGGTGACGGTGCCGTTTTTGTGCTGCATGCGGTGCAGCGCTTCGTAGAAGGGGGTTTTGCCGTGCAGATGATCGTAAAAGGCGTCGAGCACGCTCTGTTTGTCATCGGGATGCAGATGTTCGCGCCAGATCTCAAACTGCGCGCTGAGCTCTTTGGGCTGATAGCCCAGCATGGAGCCCCAGCGGCGGTTATAGATAATCAGCTTCCCGGTGGGAACGTCGAGCTGCCATAAACAGAGACCTGTTCCGTCGAGCGCAGCACTGAGCTTGCTGCGGGCGTCGCGCGCCAGCCTGGCAAGCCGGGCATTATGCTTTTTGAGAATCTGAATCTGATGTTCCAGCGCCTTTTCTGACATGCGAATAATCTGAAGAAAGAAATTATTGATGCCAGTTTACCGGATGGTTGTAAATATGCTGTTGAAAAAAGAGAGGGATTTGCTGTGTGCTGTGATGACGGCACAGGCAGAGTCATTTTGCCCGGCAAGCGTAGCGCCGCCGGGCAATGGGTCAGCACATTAACCCTGACGTTTGTCTTCGGTATTGGTATCAAAATCGCTCGCCGCATGACGCTCATGCAGCTGCTCGTTCAGCTCGCCGTTGGTGCGATTGACGATACGCCCGCGCTTCACTGCCGGACGGCTGGCAACATCCTTCGCCCAGCGCTGGACGTTCTTGTAGCTCTCGGCGTCGAGGAACTCCGCCGCGCCATAGACCTGGCCGAGCGCCACGCTGCCGAACCACGGCCAGATGGCGATATCCGCGATGCTGTACTCTTCTCCCGCCACATAGCGACCGCGCGCCAGCTGCTTATCCAGCACGTCGAACAGGCGTTTGGCTTCCATGGTGAAGCGGTCAATCGCGTACTCAATTTTCACCGGCGCATAGTGATAGAAGTGGCCGAAACCGCCGCCGAGGAACGGGGCGGAGCCCTGCAGCCAGAACAGCCAGTTCAGGGTTTCCACCCGGCCAGCCGGATCTTTTGGCAGGAAGTGGCCGAATTTCTCCGCCAGATAGAGCAGGATATTGCCCGATTCAAACACCCGGGTTGGCGGCGTGGTGGAGTGGTCGCGCAGGGCCGGAATTTTGGAATTGGGGTTCACCTCAACAAAGCCGCTGGAGAACTGATCCCCCTCGCCGATGCGGATCAGCCAGGCGTCATATTCCGCCCCGGTCACGCCCAACGCCAGCAGCTCTTCCAGCATGATTGTTACCTTCTGGCCATTTGGCGTGCCCAGGGAGTAGAGCTGCAGCGGATGCGAACCCACCGGCAGTTCTTTGTCATGGGTGGCGCCTGAGATCGGACGGTTGATGCTGGCGAACGCGCCGCCGTTGGGGTTTTGCTTCCATTCCCAGACTTTCGCTGGCTGGTAGTTGTTGTCGGACATGTTGATCTGCCTTTTTGGGATGTGTTGAGGCAGTTTAGCAGGCATTCCGTGAACGGTTTAACGAACTGAGCGCATAAGCATATGCACTATTCCTTCTGGCGCTTATATATATAAATTCCGCATAAGCTTAATCAAAAATGGCATTTTCATTGTTAATGCGAAAGGGCTTAAAGCTGAATATGATGCGCAAACAGATATCTGTAAAAAATAAAAATGAGCAGTTAAAAAAACTTTCAAGGCAAGGAGTTAGTGAGATATGCGTAAGCCATTAGTATCTGCTGTTCTGGTCGCGCTGGCGCTGGTTGCCGCGGGCTGTGATGATGCCAAAAATAAAGAGACCGCGTCGGCCCCGGCAGCCAAAAGCGATACGCCGAAAGAGGGCGGTTCACTGATTATCGGCATTACTTCAGGCGACCCGCTGGCGGTTAACCCATTATATGCCAGTGACCGCACCACCCTGACGATCATGCAGGCGCTTTATGCCCCGCTCTACAGCTTTAACGATGGCAAAATCGAATGGGGTCTGGCCGAAAGCCTGACGCCATCCACCGATAACCTCAGCTACACCCTGACCTTAAAACCGAATCTGAAATGGCAGGACGGCCAGCCGCTGACCGCCGACGACGTGGTGTTCACCTTCAATAAGCTGCTGGAGGAGAAACAGCACAGTTTCTTCCGCAGTATGTTCACCTTCGGCGGCAAGCCGGTGGCGGTGAGCAAGGTGGACGATCGCACCGTGAAGTTCACCCTCCCACAGGTGAGTGCCGCCTTTACCGGCACCCTGGTGCAGATCTACCCGATCCCGCAGCACGTCTTCGCCAATGAAGCCGATCTGGAAAAGAGCACCAAAAACGATGCGCCGGTAGGTTCCGGGCCGTTCAAATTTAAAGAGTACCGCGCCGGGCAGTATTACGCTCTGACCCGCTTTGACGACTACTGGAACGGCAAAGCGAAGCTCGACTCCGTGACCTACCGTTTCGCCAAAGACAGCAACTCCGCCAACCTCGCGCTGCAAAACGGCGAGATCAACCTCAAGATGGTCGATCCGCAGGATGTGTCGCGCCTGAAGAATACCGGCAAGTTTGATTTCGTGGTCTACCCGGAAGGGCGTCTGGCCTACATGACCTTTAACCAGAACGTACCGGTGATGAAGAGCAAGGAGCTGCGCCAGGCCATCGCGTACGCCATTAATAAGGACGAGCTGACCCAGACCGCGTTCACCTCGCTGGATTACGCCAAACCGGCGACCTCTTTCCTGACGCCGGATACGCTCTACCAGAGCAACGACGTTGAGCAGTACAGGTTCGACCAGCAGAAAGCCAAAGATCTGCTGAAGGCTTCCGGCGCACCGACAAACCTTAAACTGCGTCTGGCCTACGTGAACACCAACAAAACACAGGAGAGCCAGGCGCTCTACATCCAGCAGGCGTTGAAGGGCATTGGCGTGAACGTGGAGCTGATGCCGCTCGACTCCAACGCCATGTCCCAGCGCAGCCTCGACATGAACAACACCGCCTGGGAGCTGAACCTCGGCGGCTACATCATGGGCGCCGAGCCGGATGGCTACAAATCGCTGTTCATGAGCAACGAAGCCTATAACTACGCCCACTATAAAAACCCGCAGTTCGATGCCCTGTGGGATAAAGGCGCTGTCGAAACCGACACTGGCAAACGCGCTGAGATCTACAAGCAGATCCAGCAGACCGTGGCCAACGACATGACCTACTATCCGATCGCCTACACCAACGCCACCGTGGCCGTGGATAAACGCTTTGGCGGCACCCAGGAAGCGGAACCGAAGCCGGTGTATCTGTTCCAGGACCTGTCAAAAATCTACCAAAAATAAGCTGTCGCCCCGGTCAACCGATCGGGGCTCTTTGTTGGGTAAGTCGTAAGGGCATGTCGTGAACACATTACTGATGCGTCGGCTGCTGCAACTGGTGCCGATGCTGTTCTTTATCTCGCTGGTAGCATTTTTGCTGGTCAAACTCGCCCCGGGCGATCCGGTGGCGGCGTACATCACCCCGCGCATGGCACCAGAGGACATCGAGCGTATTCGCCAGAGTCTGGGCCTGGATAAGCCGCTGGTGACGCAATATTTTCTGTGGCTGAAAAACATTCTGCAGGGCGATCTGGGCTATTCGCTGATCTACCACCGCCCGGTGCTGGTGATGATTGGCGAGCGCATTCCGGCCACCCTTGGGCTGATGGGGGCCTCGCTGCTGATGGCGATTATTCTCGCTATTCCGCTGGGGCTGCTGGCCGGAGCCTTTAAGCACCGCTGGCTGGATCATGTCCTGAACCTGTTCGCCTATATTGGCATCTCGGTGCCGATTTTCTGGTTTGGCATCCTGTTGATCACCGTCTTTGCCGTGCAACTCAACTGGTTCCCCAGCATGGGGATGCGCACCATCGGCATGGAAGACAACTGGCTGGACGTGGTGCGCCACGGCGTGCTGCCGTGCATTGCGCTCACCTTCTATAACCTCTCCAGCTACGTGCGCTACATCCGCTCCAATACCATTTCGCAGCTCTCGGCTGACTACGTGCAGACCCAGCTGGCCTATGGAGCCACCCGTTCCAGCATCCTGTTCCGCCATGTGCTGAAAAACGTGCTCCTGCCGGTGATCACCCTGTTTGGCCTGTCGTTTGGCGAGCTGGTTGTCGGAGCCTATGTTACCGAGAGCGTCTTCTCCTGGCCGGGGATGGGGCTGCTGGGGATCCAGTCGATCACCTCCCTCGACTACCCGCTGATTATGGCGATCATCATGCTCTCGTCGCTGATGCTGATCGTCGGCAACCTGATCGCCGACCTGTTATATCGCTTCGCCGATCCCCGCATACGTACCCTGAGGTAACCCCGGATGAGCAGACGCTGGCAACAGGTTCGTCACCAGCTGCGCCGCAATCGTCCGGCGCAGTTCTCGCTTTTTGTCCTCTTTATTTTTGTCGTCGCCGCGCTCTGTGCGGGGCTGAGCCCGTACGATCCGGATCAGATGTCGCTGGGCGCGCGCACCCTGCCGCCCGATGGTGCCCACTGGTTTGGCACCGACGAGTACGGACGCGACTACTTTACCCGCGCCCTGTACGGCGGGCAGATCTCGCTGATGGTCGGCTGTCTGGCAATGGTCTTTTCAACCCTGATCGGCACCATCGTCGGCACGGTGAGCGGCTACTTCGGCGGCTGGCTCGATAACCTGATGATGCGCGCGGTGGATATCCTGATGGCAATCCCGGCCTTCTTCCTGCTGCTGGTGCTCAACGCCTACCTGAAGCCCGGCGTGGATAACATCATCATGATCATCAGCCTGCTGACGTGGATGAACATGTCCCGGCTGGTGCGGGCCGAAACGCTCTCCGTTAAAGAGCGCGAGTATGTGCTCTATGCCCGCGCCTCCGGGGAGCACCCGCTGCGGATCATCCTGCGCCATATCATCCCCGGCGTGCTGCCGACCATTATCGTCGCCGCCACCCTGAATATCGCCTCGGCCATTCTGATGGAGTCGACCCTCAGCTTCCTCGGGCTTGGGGTGCAGGCGCCTGCCGCCTCCTGGGGCAGTATGCTCAATAACGCCCAGTCCTGGATCGGGGAGGCCTCCTGGCTGGCGATGTTCCCCGGCATTCTGATTTTGCTGACGGTGTTCAGTTTTAACGTGTTAGGCGACGTGTTCCGCACCGCCTTTGAGCCGGGAGCGAACCGCGATGAATAACTTACTTGAACTCGACAACCTGCAAACCACCTTCCGCACCCGCGATGGCGATGTCCACGCGGTGCGCGGGGTGAGCTTCCACGTTCAGCCGGGCGAGCTGGTGGGTATCGTCGGGGAGTCCGGCTGCGGCAAGAGCGTCACCTGCAAATCCATTATCCAGCTGCTGGGCAGCAACGGGCGCATCACCGGGGGGCAGATCCGTTTCGACAATGACGATCTGGCGCAGAAAACCCCGGAACAGATGCGCGCCATTCGCGGGAATCAGATCGCGATGATTTTTCAGGATCCGATGACCGCGCTTAACCCGGTGGTGACCATCGGCAGGCAGATGTCCGAGATCCTGATGCGTAATAAAGGCCTGAATAAAAAAGCGGCCCGCGCGGCGAGCATCGCCATGCTGGAGCAGGTGGGCATTGCCGAAGCGGAGCGCCGTTACGACCAGTACCCGCACGAGTTCAGCGGCGGGATGCGTCAGCGGGTGATGATCGCCATCGCGCTCTCCTGCGATCCCAAACTGCTGATCGCCGATGAACCGACCACCGCGCTGGACGTCACCATTCAGGCGCAGATCCTGCGGCTGTTAAAAAGTTTGCAGCAGAAAACCCACACCGCCATCCTGCTGATCACCCACGATCTGGGCGTCGTAGCCCAGGTGTGCAGCCGGGTAGTGGTGATGTACGGCGGGCTGGTCATGGAGGAGGGCAGCGTGGAGGATATCTTTTATCGTCCGGCACACCCTTACACCCAGGGGCTGCTGGCGTCCCTGCCGCACCCGGAACAGACCAGCCATCGCCTGTCGCCTATCGAAGGATCGCCTCCGGGCCTGCTCAATCCGCCCCCGGGCTGCCCGTTTGCCGAACGCTGTCCGCATCGGATGCCCCAGTGCGAGCGTCAGCCCGCGTTTTACCGCCCCGAACCGGGGCATCGCGCGGCCTGCTGGCTGCTGGCCGATAAGGAGATTCAGGCATGAGCGAACACCATTCCCCGCTGGTGAGCGTGCGGGACCTGCATAAGCACTTCACTCTCAACGGCGGTCTGCTGCGTAAAGGGGGGGCGGTGAAAGCGGTGGACGGCGTCAGCTTTGATATCCGCCAGGGGGAGACCTTTGGCCTGGTGGGCGAGTCTGGCTGCGGCAAATCGACCCTCGGGCGCGCCATTCTGCGGCTGTTTGATATCACCTCTGGCGAGATTGATTTTGCCGGACAGGCGATCGCCCAGGCCAGCGAAAAGCAGCTCAAGCCGCTGCGCAAGCGGATGCAGGCCATTTTCCAGGACCCGTATTCATCGCTGAACCCCGGAATGACCGTCCAGCAGCTGGTGGCAGAGCCGATGCAGATCCACGGTTACAGCCGCGAGGAGCAGCGGGAGCGTACTGAAACCCTGCTCTATAAAGTGGGGCTTAAGCAGGAACATCTCCAGCGCTTCCCGCATGAGTTCAGCGGCGGCCAGCGCCAGCGCATCAGCATTGCCCGGGCGCTGTCGGTGCGCCCGGAGTTTGTGCTGTGCGATGAGCCGCTGTCGGCGCTGGATGTCTCGGTGCAGGCGCAGGTGGTGAACATCCTTCAGGATCTGCAGCAGGAGCTGGGGCTAACCTACCTGTTTATCGCCCACGATCTGTCGATGGTGCGCCACATCTCGACCCGTATCGGGGTGATGTACCTCGGCAAGCTGGTGGAGGTGGCACCTTCTGACACCCTGTATCAGCATCCGGCGCACCCTTATACCCGGGCCCTGTTAGCCTCGGTACCGCAGCCCGATCCGCGGATCCGCAATCTGGAGCAGGCGACCTTACGCGGGGAGATCCCCGGCCCGACCTCCGTGCTGCCGGGCTGTAAGTTCTGCAGCCGTTGCCCGCACGTGATGCCGGTATGTCGACGCGAAACCCCCGCGATGCAGGAGATCGCCCCCGGTCATTTGGCTGCATGTTGGTTGTTTAAGGTTTGAGGGTAATGTGCCAACAAACGCCGGGTGGCGGCTTCGCCTTACCCGGCTTACAAAACCTGGTCTCAAATATTATGTACGACTGAATGCGTAATCTGGCGCTGATGCCAGCGCCCGAGAACCAGCACCGTTGTGAGCGCCCCGAGCAGGGCGCAGAACATATCGGATTGGGTATCCCACTGATCGCCCTGGGTACCGAGGAAGTCATCCGCGCCCTGGCCCATCGCCAGTGCCGCCCACCACTCGATCAGCTCGTAGGTGGCGCTGATCGCCAGCGCAATACAGCACACCACAAAGGCCGTCATTTTGCGGCCATTGATGTAGCCGCCGCGGACCAGGATCTCCCGGGCCGCCAGCGCAGGCACCAGCCCCTGGAAAAAGTGCCCCAGCTTGTCGTACGGGTTACGGCTCAGGTGGAACATCTCCTGTACGTCAAAGCCGATGGGCACTTTGGCGTAGGTGTACATTCCGCCCACCATCAGGATGATGGCGTGCCAGAAGATCAGCGCGTAGAGCAGAGGTGTCAGCGGGTAGCGCCGTTGGGTGGCAAGCAGCAGCGGCACGATGATGATGACCGGCGTCACCTCCATCAGCCAGGTGATGCGGTCCGAGGTATAGAGACCGGTATAAATCAGGATCAGCAGCAGAAGCAGCGCGCCGACCTTCAATCCAGAGGAGAGTGCAGTTTGCGTCATGTGAGTTAACTGTTGAGTAAAAACAGACACTATCGACCGACGCGGCGAAAAATACAATGTTTGCCAGCAGAGCATAAAAAAACGGGGCCATTCGCGGCCCCGATGATCATTCATAACAATCAGAACGACTTGCGTAAACGCAGACTGAAGGTGTGCGCCTGGTAGCGGTCGCCGGCCTGCAGATCGTAACGCGCGTCGAGACTAAGATCGTTGGCGTCATACAGGGTGGTGCCCACAGCCACGCCCGCCATATCCTCCACCGGAGAGGCCCCTTTGGTGATAAAGCTGGTTTCACCGATAGCATCGGCGGCGTAGGTCGCATGGCTGCTGACCTGACGGTTATCGTACTGGTGGATCCAGGAGACCTGGGCGAACGGCGTCAGGTTACCCAGACCGGTGGCGAAGCTCTTCTCGATGCGGACACCGATATCGCTCATGACAGACTGCGCATGGGTGCTGCTGACATCCAGCGCCATACCGTTGCCGCCGGTTTCACTGTAGCCATCCACATGCTGATAGCCATAGGTCAGGCCCGCCAGCGGGGTCAGCACCACGTCAGCCGGCAGGGCGATTGGATAGCCCAGTTCGCTTTGCAGGGTGATGGACTGACCGTTGAACTTGCCGTGAGCAGTGCCGGAGAAGCCGGTGAAATCAGCGCGACGCACGGAGCTGTAGTTCTGACGGTTGAGACCCGCAGAGAGGTTCAGGTACCACGGATTGCCAGTGTAACCCGCGTAACCAATCACCCCGTAGTTATCGGCGGTGGAGTTGTTGCCGCTCAGGTTGTCTTTGCCGTGGACGGAGGTGTTGCTGTAGTTCAGGGCTGCCCCCAGACGCCAGTTGTCACCCAGTGCACGGTCAGCACCGATAATCAGGCCGCCAAATTTCGCGGTGTAGCCACTGACGTTGTCGGTGCTGTCCTGGCGAGCATAACCGCCGAACGGCTGACCCCAGACGATCCAGTTGTTGGCGTAGTCGTCGCCGGTGGCCACACCGCTGGTGCCGGAGGCCTGCGGGTTACGCACGGCATCGATGTGAGCACCCACTACTGCCTGAGCGGTAGAGGTAGCAACGGTGGCCGCGGAGCTGGTATTGAGGTTCTGGCTGGTAGAGAGACGCTCGCCAGCACGGTTCGCTTCCTGTTTACCTTCGATCGCCAGCGAGGCGTTATACAGATCCAACAGCTGCGGAGACGAGATACCGGAGTAGTGCGCGAGCCCGCCCAGTGCCGCCGTGGCGCTCGGGATGGTGGCATAACCCCGTTTGGTCGGCTGAGCAGGCGCAGGTTCCGCTGGCGCAGGCTGCGTCGGCGTTGGCACCGTGACAACCGGGGGGGTGACCTCGGGTTCAGTCACTACCGGCGGCGTGACGTCTGGCGTTGGCTCAGGCTGAGGCTCTACCGGATCGGGGATCACCGGTTCTGCACCCAGGGTTAACACCAGGGCCTTGCTTTCAGCCTCTTCATAGACGCTGCCATTGACGGTACCGCGATAGCCGAGGGCTTTGTAATTCAGCTGGCCGGCGTGGTAGTCGGTCTCTGTGCCTGCGGCATTGATCACCACATAACGCTGGCCTTCGGCGAACTGGTAAGTGCTGCCGGTACGCAACAGATTAACGCTGGAACCCGCATCGATAGTGGCATTGCCGCTGACGTTGAGGCGGCCATAGCCGGTATCGGCAAGCAGGTCGCCGTTAGCAGTTGCCAGATCGGAGACACCGGAAATCAGCGTTGCGGCCGCTTTCTGATGATAATCCCCGGCGATATTGATGCTGTTGTTCACCTGCAGGGAGGCCGCTTCGTTCACCACGGTGACGTTTGACACAGGCTTTTCATCGCTCATCTGGAGTGACATCAGGCCGTATTCAGGCAGGCTGGTAACGATATTATCGTTCAGCAGCAGCGAGCCGGTGTTGAATACCACGTCGGAGCCCATGATAGTGCCAGTCGCGCCATCGATGCCGCTCAGCGTGCCCGTGGTGGTGGTGCCGCCATTGATGATTAATCTTGTCGCATTTAAGGCGTCAATATTACCGGCAATATCGCCCGTGTTGGTCAGGGTCACGCCATCGCTGTTATTGCTCCCGACCATCAGAGCATAATTACCGCCGGTTAACAGGCCATTGTTAACGATCAAGCCAGAGGGACCATAACTATAGATTGCGACGTAATTTCCGGTAATTTGGCCGTTATTTTCAATGGAACCGACGGTGCCATAGTTAATGATACCGGCGAAGCTGCCATTAATCTTATTATCATTGACGAGGGTAGTAATGTTGCCCTGGTTAGAGATCCCGGAACGGCCGTAATTATCAGACGTCCCCCCGTCAATCGAACCGGTATTATGCAACGTGCCAATCGTACCCATGTTAAAAATGGCACCGTTATGGCCAATGTAGTTGTTATTCTCAGCATCCGTGGCACCGATAAGGCCCGTATTGATTAAGTTATCAATGGTTCCCTGATTACTGATGCCGAGGGAGCCGAGGATCTTGCCATCAGCGGTATTGTTTAAGGTATGAATTGTCCCGGCATTGTTGAGCGTGCCGGTGTTGTAATTACCGCTATAGTAATTATTCGAATTTCCCTTAATGGTGCCGGTGTTGGTTAAGGTATTCACCACCCCGGAAGTACCCACCGCAAACACGCTGTTAATCTGGTTTTCATTAACGCTGGCAATGGTGCCGTTATTATTAAGCTGATCGACCGTTCCATCTATCTGAACAAGATTGTTACTTAAAAATAAAGGCATACCATTCTGATCGTTAATAACGCCATCATTGGTAAGCGTTGTTACAGTCACCCCCGCATTTACCGCCAGGGCAGAAACTGGCATGCCAGTCACAAATCCATTCTGGGTGATATGCACTACTTCTTTAGCGTCGGCAATCTGCACGTTGCTTGTCGGGGTATCGATAATTAACTCAGGAGATGTGGCGTAGGCCTGGGCGGTCGTTGATGCCACCAGCAGAGAGATCAGCTGGCTAAGACGTTTCTTTTCCATGGTGTACCATCATAACGTTGCGATGTTTATGCAAAATGCAGTTGTGATTTCTTCGGATTAATCCGATATCTTCGGGCGCAGAATATACAATTCGTTGCCGAAAACAATAAGCGATGCTTAATTATTTCCGGTTGAATTTATTTCACATATTTGGTCATGTTGATAATTTGAGTTAAGGTTGGTGCGGTATGAGGATATATCCTCACTTTTTGCAGGGAACCGTATTGATTAGTTTATCTTTATTATTGGTAGGATGTATTATCGCCGATCCGCACCGCTCTGCGCAAAAAATAGCCAGTGAGAGTGGTCTGATCAGTGAGGAATTTGACACAGATCCGTTCCCGATTGTGACATGGCAGCGAATCGCCCCTCCGGTTCATTCCCTGCGGGTCTACATCGAAGGGGATGGCTTTGCCTGGAAGAGCCGCACAACGCCCTCTGATGATCCGACCCCGCGTAATCCGACCGGTCTGAAGTTGGCTGCGGCGGATAAGCAGGCAAATGTGTTTTACCTTGCCCGACCCTGCCAGTTCATCGGGCCGCCGCTACCGGCCGCCTGCCGCGTAAATGTCTGGACGCAGGATCGTTTCTCACCGGCGGTTATTGATGCAATGAACGAGGCGCTCAGCCAGATAGTGCTGCGCTATCCGGGGGTGAAAATCGATCTGGTTGGCTACTCCGGGGGTGGCAATATCGCCGCGCTGCTGGCGGAACGCCGGGATGATGTGCGCTCCCTGCGCACGGTGGCAGGCAATCTCGATGTTGCGTATGTCAATGCCCTGCATCATGTTACCCCGATGCCCGCAGCCCGCAGCGCTATCGTTCTCGCTGCTGCACTGCGTGACCTGCCGCAGATCCATTACAGTGGCGACGCCGACACCACCGTGCCACCCGCTGTCGCCCGACGTTTTCAACAGGCGGTGGGGGGGAGGTGTGTGCGAACGGAGATGGTCAGCGGGATGGGGCATGGCTCGGACTGGGCGGCAGTCTGGCCGCGATTGCTGGCGCAGGGTATGCCGGACTGCTGAGGGGTGATCAACATTGAATGACTTCAGGACCGAACAATGAAAAAGAAAGAGTTTGTGACTCAGGATCTGCTAAGCAAAATCTATCAGGACACCACGGCGGGGCCACGCAAACTTCCTCCTGAACGGCAGCTGGCCGAAGAGTATGGCGTGTCGCGTTTCACTATCCGCCAGGCGCTGGAGAAACTGGTCAGCATTGGCGTGGTGCGGATCGTGCAGGGCTCGGGGATCTGGATCAACGAGCATGCGCGCAATAATCCGCTGATCTACAACTCGATCACCGAGAAGCGATTCGATCAGATGCGCTACCGGATGATTAGCCTGCATAAGAGAAGGCCCGATCGCGCGGCGCAGCAGATTTTTGGTATCGATGAAGAGAGTTTTATCTGGCACTTTTGCCGTCTGCGCTACGTCGATGACCAGCCCGTACAGCTGGAAGTATCCAGCATGCCGGTTGCCGATTTCCCCGACCTCAATCAGCAGGCGATTGAGCGCTCCATTCAGCAGTACGTATTAAGCAAAGGATTGATCATTTCCCATATGCTGACCACCTATCGGGCAGTCAGCGTCAGCCGTGAGCAGGCGGTAATACTGGGCTGCAAAAAAGGCAGCCCGGCAATGCATATTAATAATCGCGGAATACTGGAGGGGGGCCGGGTTTTTGAGGTGAGCGATATTATCGATATCAACTACACCTGCACCTGGGTCAGCCCCTATAACCGCGATAATTTAGCCTGGCGACAAAATCAGGGCGTATGAATCGTCCCGTCCGGCAGGCGGCTCTGCGTCCACTCGTGTGGGCGATAGGCCACCGGATGCGCCAGAGCCAGCTCTTCATTAAAGCCTGTACCGATGCCGGGCGCGGTCGGGGGATAGATAAACCCGTCCTTCACCTCAGGCGCGCCGGGGAAGACGCCGTCGGTGGCCGTGGAACGCGGAATAAACTCCTGAATGGCCGCATTGTGCAGGTGAATGTTCAGGTGCGTATTCACCGCCACGCCGATGGGGGTCATATCCCCGGGGCCATGCCAGGCGAGACGCACGCCGAAGGCCTGACACAGGTGCGCCAGTTTTAATGCTGGCGTAATGCCGCCGATCTGCGAGATGTGGCAGCGAATAAAGTCGATGCGACGATTGACGATCAGGTCGTGCCATTCAGCCGGGTTATTGAAAAGCTCGCCCATCGCCAGCGGCACGCAGCTCTGCTGGCGAACCTGTTCCAGCCAGGCACTTTGCTGTGGCGGCAGAATATCTTCGATAAAGTAGGGCTGGTACGGCTCAAGTTGTTTTGCCAGCTGCACGGCCTGCTGCGGGAAGAGACGCTCGTGGACATCATGTAAGAAATGGAGCTTCCAGCCATATTTTTCGCGCAGGACGCGGAACATCTCCACGGTATTCGCCATGTATTCATGCTGATCGAACCAGGCACCCGCGGTCGGATTTTCCGGGGCATGTAGCGCCGACGGCGTGCCGCCATAAAAACCGAGCTGACAACGGATATGACGATAGCCTTGCGCCACCAGTTTATCGACGGAGGCAAAGAGTTCCTCCAGCGTCTCGCCGCTGGCGTGGCTGTAAGCCGGGATCGCGTCGCGGGATTTTCCACCCAACAATTGGTACAGCGGCATACCGGCCAGCTGCCCTTTAATATCCCACAGGGCCATGTCCACGCCGGAAATGGCGTTATTCATCGCCGGACCATTACGCCAGTAGGCGTTAACGTTCATCATCTGCCACAGATCTTCGATGTTACTGGCATCCCGGCCGATCAGCAGCGGCTTGAGATACTCATCCACCAGGGTTTTAACCGCCAGCGGGCGCTGCTGGAAGGTGGCACAGCCGTGTCCGACGGGGCCATGCTCCGTGGTTACGCGAACGGTCACCAGATTATGTCGGTCCGGGCGGGTAATAAAGCACTCGATATTAGTGATGATCACAGGCGTCACGAAAAACTCCTTTGCTGCTCTGTGGAAATAGGAAATGGGAATATCATCGCCCTAAAAATGTTTGCCGGTAAACCATTTTTTTATTATTTATTTTGGTCAGTTATTTGATTCTATTTTAATTAAAAACCGTACCAATTTTGGTTTGTTAGCTGTTTTGTGGCTCCTTGGGTAGCTAAGTGTGAGCGATATCAACTTTTATTGGTTTGTTTTGTAGGGTGGGTTTATCTATTCTCGTGGCATCAATAAAACAACAACCCTACCGGCAGGAGTCTTTATGGGGACGCAAGAAGCCATCAATAATATTATTCGTCTGGTCGGCGGCCAGGGGAATATTAATAAAGTCTGGCACTGTATGACGCGGCTACGGTTTGATTTAATCGACGATAATAAAGTTGACCAGGCTGCGATCAAAAATCTGCCTGGGGTGCTGGGCGCACAACTGCAGAGCGATCAGTTTCAGGTGATCATTGGACCGAAGGTGAACAGCTGGTACGAGCAAATGCTTGATGTGCTCGGCCAGGGCGCTGATAAATCGCCGACGGCAACAAAAGGGCGTAAAAGTCTGGTCTCCCTCTTTATGGATACCGTCTCGGGCGTTTTTGGTCCGATTGTCCCGGCCATTGCCGGTGCCGGGATGATAAAAGGATTGCTCGCCGGGCTGATCGCATTGAAGGTGGTCTCGGCGAACAGCGATACCGTCATGGTTATCGACCTGATTGCCAGCGGCGTCTTCTATTTCCTGCCGTTCTTCTTGGCTGTGTCGGCGGCGAAGATCTTCAGGACCAATGAATATCTCGCCGCGGCGGTTGCCGCCTGTCTGATGTATCCCTCCTTAATAGAAGCAGCGAAAGCCCTGGCGACGCATCAGGAAGGAGCGGTCAGTGCCATCTGGTTAATGAATGCGATCCCGGTATCCGTCTTTAACTATTCTTCGAGCGTCATTCCGGTAATCTTCTCGGTACTGGCATTAAGCTATATCCATCGCTGGGTAGACAGCATCATGCCCGATGTCCTGAAAACCGTCTTCACGCCGACGCTCACCCTCTTTATAGGTGCCCTGGCGGCGCTGGTGGTGATCGGCCCGATTGGTATCTGGCTGGGTAAAGGACTCGCCTTCTTTATAGAAGGACTGTTTAGTGTGTCGGCCAGCTTTGCCGGGCTGGTGGTCGGTGCCATCCGACCGGTGGCGATCCTGACCGGGATGCACCATGCGATGACGCCGATCGCCTTGCAGAACTTCAGTGACCGTGGCTACGATATGCTGATGCCGATGATGTTTATGGCCAATATGGCGATTGCGGGGGCGACATTTGCTATCTGGCGTCTGAGCCGGGACCGTCAGGAGAAGACCGTTACGCTGTCGGCAGGCATCTCTGCGCTGCTGGGCATTACCGAACCGGCACTCTTTGGTGTCCTGACGCGCTATAAGAAAGCTTTTATCGCCGCCACGGTGGCCAGCTCGCTGGCTTCAGCCTTTATTGCTTTCTTCGGCGTGCGTCTTTATGGCTACATTCTGTCGAGCATCTTCAGTTTGCCTGCTTATATCGGCCCGTATTTTGTTTTTGCTCTGGCGGGGGTAGCGATATCGCTGGTGCTTTCCTTTACGTTAACCACCATCCTGGTAGGAAAAGAGCAAGCCGCAGAGTGATTTTGACCCCGTCTTAGAGGGCGTGCTGCAGAGAATATCAGCCAGTTTGTGGATAACTCTGTGGGCAAATGCGTATAAGGCGGGGTTTTGCTGGGGAATGCAGCAGTCAGTCATTTTTCTGTCATTTAAGGGTTGCGGCCCCGGGAGAACTCCCTATAATGCGCCTCCATCGACACGGAACAACGGATTACAAGCCGCCGGGTCAGCAGAGAAAAGCGTGAAATTATCGCTTGACTCTGAAAGAGGAAAGCGTAATATACGCCACCTCGCAACGGTGAGCGAAAGCCGCGTTGCACTGCTCTTTAACAATTTATCAGACAATCTGTGTGGGCACTCAAAGTGACATGGATTCTTA